>NZ_JBSFNN010000040.1:0-61269 GCF_053587115.1 Streptomyces sp. NPDC003697 | reverse complement strand
GGGGCCGGCCGGCCCCCCGGCCGCGGCGCGGGCGGTGGCGAGTCCTGACTCCCACGTACGTCCTCCGCTCTGCCCGGGGCCGCCGGCGATCTGTCCGCGTTCGCGCCGGCGCCACCGGAAGCCGGCGCCGGTAGCCGGGCTGTGAGGCGGGAGTGGGGAGCCGGGGGCGGGGGACGGGCCGCCCGGCCGGCCCGGCTCGTCGCCGGTGGGGGACGCCCCGGCCGGGACCGTCGTGAGCGCGGGCGGCTCGGTGTGCCGCCGCTCGGGCCGGCGGCCGGTGCCCCGCGCGCGGGGGAGCGGGGCACGGACCGGGGCTGCCGGGACGGGGCGGAGGCAAGCGGCGAGCGCGCCGGCGCCCGGACGCGGGCGGTGGAGCGGTCGGGCGCGCCGGAAGGCCGCGGCGAGTGCGCCGACGGTGCCGGAGAAACCACGCGCGGCCGGCGGAGGACGGCGTGGTTGCGCCGGGCGGGCGGCCTTTGACGGCGTGTCGTCCGCCGCTGCCGCGCCGCACGAGGCGAACGTGAAAGAGAGTCAGGTGAAGGAGCGATTTATATGAAAATCGTCTGACTCGGAGGAGCACGCATGCCCACCTCGACACTCCCACGCACCACCGGAGCCCGCGCTGGTGCCGCCGCCCTCACGGTCCTCACGGCGGCGGGTGCCACGTGGCTGGCGGCGCCGGCCGCCATGGCCCAAGGGGAAGCCGGCGACATCAAGATCCACCGGGTGGGCGTGCCCTTCGGCGTCTCGAAGGACGACCCCGTGGTCTGCCGGTTCTACCTCGACGCCGTCAACTTCGACACCCTCACTTCCGTCGCGTACACCATCCAGGCGCAGCCGCCGCTGCCCACACAGGCCATGGTCAACGGTACGATCGCCCTGGCCGGTGGGGCCGGCCACACCGATCCCCTGGGGCTCGCGGACGGCCAGTACAAGCTCATGTGGACCGTGCCCAGCAATGGGAACGTCGCCGGCAGCGTCCGGGAGAAGATCTTCCGCGTCAACTGCCGTGACGAGGACCAGCGGCACGACGGGGCACTGGGCCCGGCCAGCCAGATCGCGGACCCGGGGCGCGGCAACGACGATCCGGGGCGCGGCTACGACGGCCCCGGACGCGGCAACGACGGCCCCGGACGCGGCAACGAGGACTGGGGCCGCGGCAACGAGGACTGGGGCCGCGGCAGCGGGGACCCGGGCCGTGGCCAGGACGACCGGCACGGCCCGAGGGGCAGCGTCCACGCGGGCGGCGGCGGACTCGCGGCCATGGCGTTCTCGCCGGTGACGGCGGCCGCTGGGGTGGGCCTGGTCGCGGTGTGCTGCGCGGTGTACTTCCGGCTCGTCGGCCGGCGTCCCTATGGCGCCGCGTAGGCGCAGCCGCAGGCCCCGGTGCGGGGGGCGGGTCTCCCGCGTCACCAGGACGGCCGCGGTCGCGGCCGTCCTGGTGACGGCGGGGGCCCTGGGCGCGGGACATCACGACCGCACCGGACCGCTGTGGGCCGCCGGCCCCCGTGCCGTGGCCCGGGCCGGCCTGTCCCCCTCCGAGGGCGGCGCGGGCCCGCGCCGTGGCGCCCCCGCCGACCCGGGCGCCACGGCACCGTCGACGCCGCCGCCCCCGCCCCTGCCCCGGTCCCGGGCGACCTCGCTGCGCATCCCCTCCCTCGGCATCGACGCCCCCGTCGTCGGGCTGGGCCTCGACCGCAACCGGGCGCTGCGCACGCCGCCGGTCGACAGGCCCAAGCTCGTCGGCTGGTACCAGGACGGGCCGACGCCCGGCGAGTCCGGCACCGCCGTCGCTGTCGGGCACCGCGACACCAAAACGGGCGCCGCCGTCTTCGCCGCGCTCGGCCAGGTGGAGCCCGGCAAGCACGTCGAGGCCCGGCGCGCCGACGGCCGCACCGCCGTCTACACCGTGGACAAGGTGCGGGTCTTCGACAAGGCGCACTTCCCCGACAAGGAGGTGTACGGGCGCAGCAGGCGCCCCGAACTCCGCCTGATCACCTGCGGCGGCCTCTACACCAGCAGGACGGGTTACTCCAGCAACGTCGTCGTCTTCGCCCACCTGACCGCGACGAAGTGACCGGGCGCCCGCGCCCCCCGTCGCCGGCCCGGCCCACGGACGCCCGGGAGCCGCGGACCCGCGCCGCCTCGTGCCCCGCGCCCGGCCCGGTGCCGCGCCGGCGCCGGGGACCGGCGGGCCACCGGCGCCCCGGGCCGGCTGCCGTGCCCGGACCACCCGGCCGCCGCCGCGCCCCCAGTGCGCGGCGGCCGGGCCGCGCCGCCCGCCGGCCCGGTCGTACCGCACCGCCCCCGCCCCGGCACGGTGCTCCGCCACGGGGAGCGGCAGGAATCTCTGGCGCCTGAAAACTATCGGCGCTAGTTTGTGGGGCTGTCGGTAGGTTCTGACGACGCACCCGCCCCGGAGGAGCACGATGAAGGCACACGACGGCATGTACACGGACGGCGCCTGGCGCCCCGCCGCGGGCCGCGACGTCATCGAGGTGGTGAATCCGGCGGACGAACAGGTCATCGCCACCGTCCCCGCGGGCACGGCCGAGGACGTCGACATCGCCGTGCGCGCCGCCCGCGCCGCGCTGCCGTCGTGGGCCGCGACCCCGCCCGGGGAGCGGGCCGCGCGCTTGGCGGCCCTCCGGGACGCGCTCGTGGCCCGCAAGGACGAGATCGCCGGGACCGTCACCGCCGAGCTGGGCTCTCCGCCGGTGTTCTCGCAGGCCGTCCACGCGGCCGTGCCGATCGCGGTCGCGGGCTCGTACGCCGAACTGGCCGCCACGTACGCCTTCGAGGAGAAGGTCGGCAACTCCGTCGTCCACCACGAGCCGGTCGGTGTGGTCGGCGCCATCACACCCTGGAACTACCCGCTCCACCAGATCGTCGCCAAGGTCGCCCCGGCACTGGCCGCGGGCTGCACGGTCGTGCTCAAGCCGGCCGAGGACACCCCGCTGACCGCGCGGCTGTTCGCCGAGGCCGTGCACGAGGCCGGCGTCCCGGCCGGCGTCTTCAACCTGGTCACCGGCCTCGGCCCGGTCGCCGGCCAGGCCCTCGCCGAGCACCCCGGTGTCGACCTCGTCTCCTTCACCGGCTCCACGGCCGTCGGCCGGCGCATCGGCGCGATCGCCGGGGCCGCAGTGAAGAAGGTCGCCCTGGAACTCGGCGGCAAGTCCGCCAACGTCATCCTGCCGAGCGCCGACCTCGCCAAGGCGGTCAACGTCGGCGTCGCCAACGTCATGTCCAACTCCGGCCAGACGTGCAGCGCCTGGACGCGCATGCTGGTGCACCGCGACCAGTACGACGAGGCGGTCGCGCTCGCCGCTGCTGCCGCCGCCAAGTACGGGGACCGCATCGGCCCGGTGGTCAGCGCACGGCAGCAGGAACGGGTGCGCGGCTACATCGAGAAGGGCGTCGCCGAGGGCGCCCGCCTCGTCGCGGGCGGCCCCGAGTCCCCGCACGAGAAGGGCTACTTCGTCAGCCCCACCGTCTTCGCCGACGTCACCCCCGACATGGTGATCGCGCAGGAGGAGATCTTCGGCCCGGTCCTCACGATCCTGCGCTACGAGGACGAGGAGGACGCCCTGCGCATCGCCAACGGCACCGTCTACGGCCTCGCGGGAGCCGTCTGGGCGGGCGACGAAGCGGAGGCGGTGGCCTTCGCGCGCCGGATGGAGACCGGCCAGGTCGACATCAACGGCGGCCGCTTCAACCCGCTGGCCCCGTTCGGCGGGTACAAGCAGTCGGGCGTCGGGCGCGAACTCGGCACCCACGGCCTCACCGAGTACCTCCAGACCAAGTCCCTCCAGTTCTAGGGGAGCTGCCCACCATGGCCGTCCGCGCCGCCGTCCTGCCCGCCATCGGCTCCCCGCTGGAGATCACCGGGATCGAACTGCCGGAACCGGGCCCCGGCCGGGTCCGGGTCCGCCTCGCCGCCGCGGGGGTCTGCCACTCCGACCTCTCCCTGTCCAACGGCACCATGCGGGTGCCGGTCCCCGCCGTCCTCGGCCACGAGGGCGCCGGCACCGTCGTCGCCGTCGGCGAGGGCGTCACCCACCTCGCGCCGGGCGACGGCGTCGTCCTCAACTGGGCGCCGTCCTGCGGCAGCTGCCACGCCTGCTCGCTCGGCGAGGTCTGGCTGTGCGCCAACGCCCTCAGCGGCGCCGCCGACGTGCACGCCCGCACCGTCGACGGCACCGACCTGCACCCCGGCCTGAACGTGGCCGCCTTCGCCGAGGAGACGGTGGTCCCCGCCTCCTGTGCCCTGCCGCTGCCCGACGGCGTCCCGCTCACCGACGCGGCCCTGCTCGGCTGCGCCGTCCTCACCGGGTACGGCGCCGTCCACCACGCGGCGAAGGTCCGGCCGGGCGAGACGGTCGCCGTGTTCGGTGCCGGCGGCGTGGGCCTGGCCGCCCTCCAGGCCGCCCGCATCGCCGGCGCCTCGACGATCGTCGCCGTCGACGTCTCCCCCGAGAAGGAGGAACTGGCCCGGGCGGCCGGCGCCACCGAGTACGTGGTGGCCTCCGAGAACACGCCCCGCGAGATCCGCGCCCTGACCGGCAGGCAGGGCGTCGACGTCTCGGTCGAGTGCGTGGGCCGCGCGGTCACCATCCGGGCCGCCTGGGAGTCCACCCGGCGCGGCGGCCGCACCACCGTCGTCGGCATCGGCGGCACCGACCAGCAGGTCACCTTCAACGCGCTGGAGATCTTCCACTGGGGCCGGACCCTGTCCGGCTGCGTGTACGGCAACTCCGACCCGGCGCGGGACCTGCCGGTGCTCGCAGGCCACGTCCGCGCCGGGCGGCTGGACCTCGGGGCGCTGGTGACCGAGCGGATCGCCCTCGACGCGATCCCCTCGGCGTTCGCCAACATGGAGGCCGGCAAGGGCGGACGAGCGCTGGTCGTCTTCTGACGGTCCGGCGCCCCGCGCCCCCGGCCGGGCTCTCAGGAGCGCTCGGACAGCCGTCCGGGCCGCGGCTCGACAGCCGTGTCCCGGGCGGGGGTCCGAGCGCCCCCGCCCTTCCGCCTCCGCGACCGTGACACGGCCACGCCCGCCAGGCACAGCACCCCGCCCACCAGCGTCAGCGGTCCCGGCACCTCTCCGAGCGCCAGCCACGACATCAGCACCACCAGGGCGGGCACGGCGTACGTGGTCGCGCCCATGCGGCTGGCGGTCGTACGGGCCAGCGCGTACGCCCAGGTGGTGAACGCCAGGGCGGTGGGGAACACCCCCAGGTAGACCATGTCGAGCGTCGCGGACACGGGCGCGCCGGCGGCCTCGTGCACCAGGACACCCGCGAACGGCAGGCACGCCACCGCCCCGACCAGGCAGCCGAACGTGGTGACCTGAAGCGGGCTCGCGCTGCCCAGGGCGGGCTTCTGAGCGACCACACCCGCCGCGTACGCGACCGCGGCGAGCAGGCACAGCACCACACCGAGCACCGAGGACCCGCCCGAGCCCGACATCGACAGTCCCACGGTCACCGCACCCGCGAACGACACCCCCATGCCCGCCAGCAGCCGCGGCGGCATGGCGTCGCCGAGCAGCCGCGCGCCGAGCAGGGCGATCAGCAGCGGGCCGACATTGACGACCAGGGCGGCCGTGCCGGCGTCCACCTGCTGCTCGCCCCAGTTGAGGGCGACCATGTAGAAGCCGAACCAGAGCACTCCGGATATCGCGATCCCGCGCCAGGCCGCCCGCGGAGGCAACCCCTCGCGCCGCACGAGGCAGAACACGCCCAGCGTCACGGCACCGGCGAGCAGCCGCCCGAGCGCCAGCGCGCCCGGTGAGTAGGCGGCTCCCGCGCTGCGGATCGACACGAAGGCCGAGGCCCACAGGACGACGGTGACGGTGGCCGCGCCGGCGGCGAGCAACTCGGCGCGGCGGGCGGGACGGGACGTGGCGGCGTTCATCAGGCTCCACAGGCTACGAGGGACGGTGTGCGACGGTTCCGGCGCGGTCCGGCCGGGACGCCGGGGACGGTGGGGCGCTCCGGCTCGGAGCGGGGGACCCCGGTGGGCGCGGCCCGGGGGGTGGGGTCCTCCGCGCCCGGCCGGGGGCGCGGGGACGTTCCTCCGCTCCCGGCCGGAGCCGGGGACCCGGAGGGATCGGCAGGTACGGGGATCCGGGACCGGGGGTGGGCGTGTCCGGGCCGCGGCGGGGGTCCGGTGCGCCGGCCGGAAGCGGGGCGCGGTGCGGCAGGGCCGCGCGGGGAACACGAGGACACGGTTCAGCCGAGCGCCGCCGCGTCCATGCCGAGCAGGCCGGACAACGCGCGCTCACCGGCCGCCGTGACCCGCACGGCCCGCTCGGAGCCGACGCGCACGCACCAGCCGGCGTCCAGGGTGTGCCGGCACAGGGCCGCGCCCGCGGCCCCGGCGAGGTGGGGGCGCCGCTCGGTCCAGTCCAGGCAGGCCCGGGCCAGCGGGCGGCGGCCGCGGCGGTCCAGGGCGATGCCGGCCGCCTCGAACCACGCCAGGCCGGCGTCCGTGAGCGCGAACCCGGTGTCCTGGCGCAGCAGTCCGCGTGCGGTGAACGCGTCCGTGACCGCGATACCCAGCCGTCCGGCCAGGTGGTCGTAGCAGGTGCGGCCCCGTGCCATCGCCGACCCGGCGCTCGCCTCCCGGAGGCCGCGTGGCGGCCGGAGCGTGTCCGGGGCGACCTGCGCGGTCAGGTCCTCCACCAGCTGGGCGACCCGGGCGCCGGCCAGCCGCACGTAGCGGTGCCGGCCCTGCCGCTCCTCGGCGAGCAGCCCGCCGGTGACCAGCCTGCCCAGGTGCTCGCTGAGCGTCGAGGGCGCCACGCCCGCGTGCCGGGCCGGCTCACCGGCCGTCCAGGCCCGGCCGTCGAGCAGCGCCAGCAGACACGCGGCCCGTGTCTCGTCGGCGATCAGCCCGGCCAGCGCGGCCAGCCCGGCGGCCCCCGTGTCCCTGGGGCGTGCCCGCACCGCATCCTTCGTGGTCATGCCTCCCAGCATGCGGCACGAACGGTTCGGCGGACGCCGAAGCGTGCCCGTGCGGGGCCGTCCGGAGCGGGCGTTCACCCGCGCCGGACCTCCGGGATCCCAGGGGAGCGTGGCCCCGCCGGCCCCTCGCCCGGGCCGGCGACGCCGGCGAGAACGCCGGCCCCGCGGCCTTGGCGCGGCCCGGGACGCCGGGAATCGGCCGGACGCCGGCGTCCGACGGCCGGAGCGGTCGGCGGAGAGCGCCGGTGTGCGGCGTGCCGGAACCTGGGGGCCCGGGCCCGGGCCCGGGCAACCGCGTGCCGCACGCGCCGTGGAAGACCGGCTACGCCCCCCGCAGCGCCTCCCGGTACTGCTGCGACAGGCCGTCCAGCAGCGCCGTCAGGCCCGTCCCGAAGGCCCGCTCGTCGATCTTCTCCTGCTGCTCGGCCAGCAGGTGTGCCTGCTGGAGGTGCGGATAGTCGGCGGGATCGTAGGCGCTCGCGTCGTCCACGAAGCCCCTCGCGAAGGAGCCCAGCGCGGAGCCCATGATGAAGTACCGCATCAGCGCGCCGATGGAGGTCGCCTGCGCGGGCGGCCAGCCCGCGTCGACCATGGCGCCGTAGACGGCGTCGGCGAGCCGCAGCCCGGCGGGACGGCGGCCGGGACCGCGGGCGAGTACCGGCACGATGTTCGGGTGGTCGCGCAGCGCGGCCCGGTAGGAGACGGCCCAGTCGTGCAGCGCGGTCCGCCAGTCCCGGCCGTCCTCGAACATCGACAGGTCGACCTGGGAACTCACCGAGTCCGCGACCGCCTCCAGGATCTCGTCCTTGGTGCGGAAGTGGTTGTAGAGCGAGGGCCCGCTCACCCCCAGTTCGGCGGCGAGCCGGCGGGTGGAGACCGCCGCCAGGCCCTCCGTGTCCACGAGGTCCCGCGCCGTCGCGACGATGCGGTCGGTACTGAGGAGGGGCTTGCGCGGTCGGGCCATGGCGCACATAGTAGGGCTGCGTCGTTAAACTAGCAGTGCTAATTTAAATGTTCGGCGTTCACAGTCGCGACAGGTGGGATGATCCGTCATGAACCTCGGACTCAGCGAGGAACAGGCCGCGGTGCGGCAGTTGGCCAGGGACTTCGTCGAGGGCGAGATCGCCCCGCACGTGGTGGCGTGGGACCGGGCGGAGGAGGTCGACCGGTCGATCGTGAAGAAGCTCGGCGAGGTCGGCTTCCTGGGGCTGACGATCGACGAGGAGTACGGCGGCTCGGGCGGCGACCACCTCGCGTACTGCCTGGTGACCGAGGAGCTCGGCCGCGGCGACTCCTCCGTGCGCGGGATCGTCTCCGTCTCGCTCGGCCTGGTCGCCAAGTCGATCGCCGCCTGGGGGAGCGAGGAGCAGAAGCGGCAGTGGCTGCCGGGCCTGACCTCCGGCGAGCTCGTCGGCTGCTTCGGCCTCACCGAGCCCGGTACCGGCTCGGACGCGGGCAACCTGGCCACCCGGGCGGTGCGCGACGGGGACGACTACGTCGTCAACGGCACCAAGATGTTCATCACCAACGGCACCTGGGCCGACGTCGTCCTCCTCTTCGCGCGCTCCACGGACGCCCCCGGTCACAAGGGCGTCTCCGCCTTCCTGGTGCCGACCGACACCCCCGGCCTGACCCGCCGCACGATCCACGGCAAGCTCGGCCTGCGCGGTCAGACCACCGCGGAGCTGGTCCTGGAGGACGTGCGCGTCCCCGCGTCCGCGATGCTGGCCCCGGAGGGCAAGGGCTTCTCCGTCGCCATGTCGGCACTGGCCAAGGGCCGGATGTCGGTGGCGGCCGGCTGCGTCGGCATAGCCCAGGCCGCGCTGGACGCGGCGGTGCGGTACGCGGGGGAACGTGAGCAGTTCGGCAAGAGCATCGCCCACCACCAGCTCGTCCAGGAGCTGATCAGCGACATCGCCGTCGACGTGGACGCCGCCCGGCTGCTGACCTGGCGGGTCGCGGACCTGATCGACCGGGGACTGCCCTTCACCGTGGAGTCCTCCAAGGCCAAGCTGTTCGCCTCGGAGGCCGCGGTGCGCGCGGCGAACAACGCCCTGCAGGTCTTCGGCGGTTACGGCTACATCGACGAGTACCCGGCGGGCAAGCTGCTGCGCGACGCCCGGGTGATGACCCTGTACGAGGGCACCAGCCAGATCCAGAAGCTGGTCATCGGCCGTGCGCTGACAGGGGTTTCGGCCTTCTGAGTACCCTCTGAGTACTCGCGCGGATGCGTCGCCGGCCCGGCCCGGCGACCCTTTGCGCATGAGTGAGACACCGGTCAAGCAGCAGAGCACCGCGGCCTTCTACGGACAGGCGGTCGCGTCCTTCGCGGTGGCCCTGGCGGCGACCGCGATCGGCATCGTGCGGCTGGACGCCGACGCCTGGGTGCGGGCGTTCCTGGGCATCGCCGTCCTCTACCTCGTCACCTCGGCCTTCACGCTCGCCAAGGTCATCAGGGACCGCCAGGAGGAGGGGCGGATCGTCAGCCGGGTGGACCAGGCCCGGCTGGAGAAGCTGCTCTCGGAGCACGACCCCTTCGAGAAGCTGTAGCCGGCGTTCCCGCCGCGACCGCCCTCCGCCGTGCCGCTGCCGGCGCCGAGGCGCCTGTCGCTCCGTGAGCGGCCGCTCTAAGCGGCCGCTCACCTTCGGCGGTATGGTGGAGCCTCCGACCGAGGAAAGGGCGAGCCAGCGATGAGTACGGCGGAGGAGACGGCCGGCGGCGAGGCGCAGCCGTGGGGCGAGGTCACCCCTGACGCGGCCCGGCGACTGCTCGTGGCCGCCGTGGAGGCCTTCGCCGAGCGGGGCTACCACGCGACCACCACCCGCGACATCGCGGGCCGCGCCGGCATGAGCCCGGCCGCGCTCTACATCCACTACAAGACCAAGGAAGAGCTCCTCCACCGCATCAGCCGGATCGGTCACGAGAAGGCCCTGGAGATCCTGCGGACGGCGGCGCGGCACGAGGGGAGCGCGACGGAGCGGCTCGCCGACGCCGTGAGCTCCTTCGTGCGCTGGCACGCCGGTGGGCGCACCACGGCACGGGTCGTGCAGTACGAGCTCGAATCGCTCGGTCCCGACGCCCGTGCGGAGATCCTCGCGCTGCGCCGGCAGGTCGACGCCGAGGTGCGCCGGATCATCGAGGAGGGCGCGGCGTCGGGCGAGTTCGACGTGCTCGACGTGAACGGCACCACGCTGGCCGTGCTCTCCCTGTGCATCGACGTCGCCCGCTGGTTCAACGTGGACGGCCCCCGGACGCCCGAGGAGGTCGGCGCGCTCTACGCCGATCTCGTGCTGCGCATGGTGGGCGCGGCGAAGTAGCCCGGACGCCCTCGGGCCGCGGCGCCGCGGCGCGTCCGGCACCGGTCCCGCGGCGCCCAGGGCCCGGCCCGCGCGGCCCGCGGGAGCCGGAAGACCGCCGGGAGGGGGAGCCTGCAGGTACTACGGGCCGGAGCCCCGGGTGCCTACAGGTAGTACCGCGACACCGACTCCGCGACGCACACCGGCTTGTCGCCGCCCTCGCGCTCCACGGTGAAGGCGACGGTCACCTGCAGGCCGCCCGGCACGTCGTCGACCCCGCTGATCGTCGCGGTGGCGCGCAGCCGCGACCCGACCGGTACGGGGGCGGGGAAACGCACCTTGTTGGTGCCGTAGTTGACGCCCATCTTCACGCCCTCGACCGCGATGAGCTGCGGGCCGAAGAGGGGGAGCAGGGACAGGGTCAGATAGCCGTGGGCGATGGTCGTGCCGAAGGGGCCCGCGGCGGCCTTCTCCGGGTCGACGTGGATCCACTGGTGGTCGCCGGTGGCCTCGGCGAACAGGTCGATGCGCTTCTGGTCGACCTCCACCCAGTCGGTGTACCCCAGCTGCTCGCCCACCGCCGACTTCAGCTCGTCGGCGGAGGTGAAGATCCTCGGCTCTGCCATGTGCCCGGCCTCTCGCGTTGCTCCGTCGTCCGCGTCGTCGACGCCGACCTGTCTAAGCAACTGCTTAGCATGGTCGGGTCCGGGGCTCAAGTCAACGGGGCCGGGGCGCGGACCCGGTGGGTAGGCTCTGAGGGGTGCCCAAGATCCCTGAGAAGATCCACGAGCTGACCGTCGGCCAGCTGTCCGCGCGCAGCGGCGCAGCCGTCTCCGCCCTGCACTTCTACGAGTCCAAGGGCCTCATCGGCAGCCGCCGCACCGCGGGCAACCAGCGCCGCTACACCCGTGACACGCTGCGCCGGGTCGCCTTCATCCGGGCCGCGCAGCGCGTCGGCATCCCGCTGGCCACGATCCGCGAGGCGCTCGCCGAACTCCCCGAGGAGCGCACTCCCACGCGCGAGGACTGGGCGCGGCTCTCCGAGGCCTGGCGCTCGGAGCTGGAGGAGCGCATCCGGCAGCTGAACCGGCTGCGCGACCACCTCACCGACTGCATCGGCTGCGGCTGCCTGTCCCTGGACACCTGCGTCCTGTCCAACCCGGACGACGTGTTCGGCGAACAGCGCACGGGCTCCCGCCTCATGGCCGAACGGGGTGACGGCCGGCGCGCGGAGCCGTCCCCCGCCCGGGCGCGGCGACCGGAGCCCGGGGACTGCCGCTGACCCCGGCTGCCCGCCCGCGGCCGTGCGCCCGCGGCCGTGCGCCCGCGGCCGTGCGCTACGGCCGGCCGCCGCGGTGGAGCCGCACGCCCTCCGCGACCAACTCGGCGTTGGACGCCGCCCGTCGCCCGTCCGGCAGCAGCAGGGTGTCCTCCAGGCCGATGCGGGTGGCCAGGCCCAGGCGCCCCGCCAGCCGCAGTACCGGCCAGGCGCCGCCGTGCTCGCCGTGCAGCAGGACGGGCCGTCCGTGCGCGTCGCCGAGACCGGCCAGCAGGGCGCGCGCGGACCGGTCCGCCGTGGCCGGGTCCGTGTCGGTCACCTCCGCGAGCACCCGCAGCACCCTCGGGCCGAGCGGCGAGGCTGCGAACCGGGCCGCCCCCTCCGTGCCCGACCAGATGCCCGCCTCCACGCCCACACCCCGGTCCAGCAGCGCGGCGGCCAGTTCCTCCGCCCCCGGCTCGTGCCAGTTCACCGAGGCGTGGTCGGGCAGCACCGTCCACGCGCGCACGCGCGCCGGCCGTGCCGCCGGATCGGACTCGGCCCAGACGCCCGTCGTCACACCGACCGGCACCCGCACCCGTGCCCGTACGGCCTCCAGCACCGCCGCCACCACCCGGGGGGACAACGTGTCCCGCCCGCACGGTGTCTTGGGGTGGAGGTGGACGTCCACGGCACCGGCGGCGACAGCCGCGGCCGCGGACTCGGCCATCGCGTGCGGGGTGAGGGGGACCCCCGCGCCGTCGAGGGCTCCTCGGGCCCCGTTGAGGCAGACCTGTATCACCCCGGTGGTCTTCCCCGGCCGGCCCGGCCGACACCGGCGGCGGCCGGCAGGCGGGCGAGCGGGCCGGGCCGGAGGGGGGTGCGGTACCCCCTGCGCACCCCCCCCGGACGGCAGTGCTCAGGCCGACATCAGCAGCGGCCCCCGACGTGCCGTGAGCACGGCCTCGGGCGTCAGCACATGGCGCGGCACCAGGATGCCGCAGTCCGCGCAGACCGGGCCCTGTGACGGCTCGTGGTCCAGGCCGTACCGCCAGACCAGGCGCTCCGCGCCGCACACCGGGCAGCCCGAGCCGGGTTCGCGCTCCAGCGCGGCGATCAGCCGGCGCAGCACCTCGGCCAGCGGCTCACGCGGGTGCTTCCGCGGGTTGTCGCACCAGGCCACACCGAAACCGCCCCAGGTCAGCCGGTGCCAGTCGTCCACACTGCCGGGCCTGCGCAGCCCGTCGTGCTTCTCCTTCCTGCGTCGCTCGGCGAACTCCACCTCGTAGCCCAGCCAGACCGTACGGGCCTCCTCCAGCTCGTCCAGTGCGGCCACGAGCCGCGCCGGATCGGGGGAGCGGTCCTCCGGGGCGAAGCCCCACCGGGAGCACAGATGGTCCCAGGTCGCCCTGTGCCCGTAAGGGGCGAACCGCTCAAGGCACTTGCGCAGTGAGTAGCGCCGCAGTGCCAGATCGCACCGCGGATCCCTCACTTGTCTCGCCAGACTCCGGAAACCGGCCATCGCCCTGCACCTCCGTCACACCAGCACCTGTACTTCGGTCACCTCGGCGTCGTCGTACGGAGTCCTCGTACGGACGTCGCCGAGTAGACGTGTCGACACGCGATTCGGCTCCCTCCGTTTTCCGATGTCCCCCATAAGGCCTGGTACGGTGCCCCGCACCGTACAGCTCCGCAAAACTGACGCATGTTCACCTTCCAACTCGGGGATACCGGCGGTAACGTCCCCGCCCCGTCCTCGTCCGGGAGGAGCTGCCATGTCACGGCGCACCCCACGTAACGCGCTCGACGAAGTGAGAACTCCCCACAGATTCACCGGGTTCCTGAAGACGGCGTCCGTATGCGTCCTCGTAGCCGGTCTTTTGTCGCCGTTCTCTCCGGCGGCGGCCGCCGAGGCCGCCGGCACGGCGCCGGCAGCCGCCCCGAACGACCACTGCGGCGGCCGGTGTTCGGACATCCTGCCGCCCGGAGAGAACGGCAACGCCACCCTCGCCGAGATCCTGCTGAACCAGGCCTTCGGAACGCAGCCGGCGCACGCCGATGACCAGCTCGGCCCCTACGCCGGCCTCGCCAAGGGCTATCCCGCCCTCACCGACGCGACGATCAACACGTTCTTCAACGACGCCTCGTTCGGCGTGCCGTCGGGCCAGGTCGCCTCCACCGAGAGGCCGGCCGGCCGCGACGACGTCACCATCGTCCGCGACCGGAAGACCGGTGTGCCGCACATCACGGGCACCACCCGGTACGGCACCGAGTTCGGCGCCGGGTACGCGGCCGCCCAGGACCGGCTGTGGCTGATGGACGTCTTCCGGCACGTCGGACGCGGCGGGCTGACCTCCTTCGCGGGCGGCGCCGCCGCCAACCAGGGACTGGAGCAGCAGTTCTGGCGCAACGCGCCCTACACCGAGGCCGATCTGCAGGCGCAGATCGACGGCGCGGTGGCCTCCGCCGGCGACCGCGGCACGCAGGCCCTCGCCGACGTGAAGGCCTACCTCGACGGCATCAACGCCTACATCGACGCCTCCGACCACGGCCGCTACTTCCCCGGCGAGTACGTGCTGACCGGGCACAAGGACGCCCTCACCAACGCCGGCACCATCGAGCACTTCAAGGTCACCGACCTGGTCGCGCTCGCCTCCGTGGTCGGCGCGCTGTTCGGCTCGGGCGGCGGAGGCGAGGTGAACAACGCCCTGTCGCTGCTGGCCGCGCAGGCCAGGTACGGGGTGAGCGAGGGCACCGAGGTGTGGGAGTCCTTCCGCATGCGCAACGACCCCGAGGCCGTCCTCACCCTCCACGAGGGCCAGAGCTTCCCCTACGCGACGAGACCCGACAGCGCGCGCGGCGGGGCGCTGCCCGACACCGGGTCGGTGACCGAGGAGCCGCTCGTCTTCGACCGCACCGGCAGCGCGGCCGCCGCAGGTGCCACCGGCACCTCCCGGGCGGCGGCGAAGGCGGCCCTGTCCTCCGCCCGGCGCGGCATGTCCAACGCCCTGGTGGTCAGCGGCAGTCACACCGCCTCCGGTCACCCGATCGCCGTCTTCGGCCCGCAGACCGGCTACTTCGCGCCCCAGCTGCTCATGCTCCAGGAGCTCCAGGGCCCGGGCATCAGCGCCCGCGGCGCCTCCTTCGCGGGCCTGAGCATGTACGTCGAACTGGGCCGCGGGCAGGACTACTCGTGGAGCGCCACGACCTCCGGCCAGGACGTCATCGACACCTACGCCGTCGAGCTGTGCCAGGACGACCACCACTACCTGTACCACGGCACCTGCACGGCCATGGAGCAGGTGGAGAGGAAGAACGCCTGGTCACCGACGACCGCCGACGCGACGCCGGCCGGCTCCTACACGATGCGGGTCTGGCGCACGAAGTACGGTCCCGTCGAGTACCGCGCCACCGTCGGCGGCAAGAAGGTCGCCTACACCACGCTGCGTTCGTCGTTCCTGCACGAGGTCGACTCCATCATCGGCTTCCAGATGCTCAACGACCCCGGCTACGTCAAGGGCCCGCAGGACTTCCAGAGCGCCGCCCAGCACATCAACTACACGTTCAACTGGTTCTACGCCGACTCCGAGCACACCGCGTACTACAACAGCGGCGCCAACCCGGTGCGGGCGAGCGGCGTCGACGCCGAGTTCCCGGTGTGGGCCCGGGAGGCGTACGAGTGGCGGAACTGGGACCCGGCGTCGAACACCGCCGATCTGACGCCCCCGTCCGCCCACCCCGCCTCCGTCGACCAGGACTACTACATCTCCTGGAACAACAAGCAGGCCGAGGACTACGCGGCCGCGCCCTGGGGCGAGGGGTCGGTGCACCGCGGTGACCTGCTCGACGACCGGGTGGCCCGGCTGGTGGCGGCGGGCGGGGTCACCCGGTCCGCGCTGGTGAAGGCGATGGCGGAGGCGGGCCAGGCCGATCTGCGGGCCGAGGACGTGCTGCCGAAGCTCCTGAAGGTGATCAACAGCTCGCCGGTGACCGACCCCGCGGCCGCGGCCGCCGTGGGCAAGCTGTCCGCGTGGGTGTCGGCGGGCGCCCTGCGCACGGAGACCTCGGCGGGGTCGAAGAAGTACGCCGACGCCGACGCGATCAGGATCCTGGACGCCTGGTGGCCGCTGCTGGTGAAGGCCGAGTTCGCACCGGGGCTCGGCAGCGACCTGTACGCCGCCTTCGGTGCCGACCTGCCCGTCGACGAGTCCCCGTCGGCCGGGCACGGCCCGACCGGCGCGCACGCCGGCAGCGCCTTCCAGTACGGCTGGTGGAGCTATGTCGACAAGGACATCCGGGCGGTGCTGGGTGAGCCGGTGAAGGGCCCGCTGGCCCGCACCTACTGCGGCGGGGGCGACCTCGGTGCCTGCCGGGACGCCCTCCTCGGCAGCCTGACGGAGGCGGCCGGACGGACGGCGGCCCAGGTCTACCCCGGCGACGACCAGTGCGCCGCGGGCGACCAGTGGTGTGCCGACACGATCGTCCAGCGCGCCCTGGGCGGCATCAAGCACGGCCGGATCAGCTGGCAGAACCGGCCCACCTACCAGCAGGTGGTGGAGTACACGTCCCACCGGTGACCGCCGTGCGGCGGCGGGCCGTGCACCGGCCCGTCGCCGTTCCACGCCGCCGTCATGCCCTCCGCGCGGGGCGCACCGGAGGGCGGGAGGTGCCGCTCACCGGTAGAGCAGGTACCCGGCGCGTACCCGGCGGAAGGCCGCCAGCTCCTCCCGCCAGCCCGCCACCACCTCGTCCGTGTCCGCCCCGGCGTCGATCATGGTCCGCACGAGCGAGGAGCCGGTGAGCTTGTCGATCCACTGGTCGGAGCGCCAGGCGAAGCCGCTCCACACCCTCTTCGCGGTCACCAGCAGTCCGATGCCGGTGCGCACGGGGTCGAACGCGGCCCGGTCGTGCACGTGGACCTGCACCCCGCCCACGGTCCTGCCCTGGAACTTGGAGGAGGTGGGGGAGAAGTAGGCCTCCCTGAAGTGGACCCCCGGCAGGCCGAGTTCCTCCGCCGCGGCCGCCCACCGGCCGTCCACGCCCTCGGCGCCGAGCAGCTCGAACGGGCGGGTGGTGCCGCGCCCCTCCGACAGGTTGGTGCCCTCGAACAGGCAGGTGCCCGAGTACACCAGGGCGGTGTCGGGCGTGGGCATGTTCGGGCTGGGCGGCACCCACGGCAGCCCGGAGGCGTCGTAGAAGTCCGACCGCCGCCAGCCCGTCATGAGCACGGTCTCCAGCGGCACCGGTGTGGTCAGGAACTCCCCGTTGAACAACCGCGCCAGCTCCGCGACCGTCATTCCGTGCGCCTGGGCGATCGGCTGACGTCCGACGAAGGTCGCGAACTCCCGGTGCAGCACCGGCCCCAGAGCCTGCCGCCCGGTCACCGGGTTGGGCCGGTCCAGGACGACGAACCGCTTGCCCGCGAGCGCGGCCGCCTCCATGCAGTCGAACAGCGTCCAGATGTACGTGTAGAAGCGCGCGCCCACGTCCTGGATGTCGAAGACGACGGTGTCCACGCCGGACGCGGTGAAGACGTCCGCCAGCGGCTGCCCGCTCTTGAGGTACGTGTCGTGGACCGGCAGGCCGGTCGCCGGGTCGTCGTAGCGGCCCTCGGAGCCGCCCGCCTGCGCGGTGCCGCGGAAGCCGTGCTCGGGGCCGAAGACCGCGACCAGGTCCACCCGGCGGTCGGCGTGCATGACGTCGACGATGTGCCGCACCGGCCCGCTCCCGGGTCCGTGCGAGCCGCCCCCGGCGGTGATGCCGGTGGGGTTGGTCACGACGCCGACCCGCTGCCCGTCGAGCACGGCGTAGCCGTCGGCCGCCAGCCGGTCGAAACCGGTGCGCAGCCGCCGTGCGCCGCCGGGCGCCGCGTGCGCGGAGGCCGCCGGTGCCCCCGCCGCCGCGACGGCGGCGGTGCCGGCGAGCAGACTTCGTCTGGACAGCTTCATGCGGTGACCTCCGTGATCGGCGGGTGTCATGCCCACGCACTTGGGCCTGTCCCGGCGGATCATGCCGCAGAACCGGGGCGCGGCACACCCGTCTGCGGCGTTCTCCCCACGAGCCGCCCGCGGGCGCCGCCTCTTCCGCCGCAACATACCGACCGGTTAGTCTGGCGCCGCAGCAGAGCCGCCGATGCCGACGCGTCGGGCGCCGTGACGTCGTGTCGAAGGAGACCGATGGTGGAAGCCGTGCAGAATACGGGAGTGGTGGTCACCGGAGCGGGAGGCGGCATCGGAGCCGCGCTGGCCCGCCGGTTCGCCGCCGAGGGCGCCCGGGTCGTGGTCAACGACCTCGACGCCGAACGGGCCGAGGAGGTGGCCGCGGAGATCGGCGGTATCGCCGTACCCGGCGACGCCTCCGCGATCGTCTCCGAGGCCCGCGACGCCCTCGGTGGCACGATCGACGTCTACTGCGCGAACGCGGGCGTCGCCTCGGGCGGTTCGGAAGCGGCCGGGGAGGACGTCTGGGCGCTCGCCTGGGATGTCAACGTCATGGCCCACGTGCGCGCGGCCCGGGCACTGCTCCCCGGCTGGCTGGAGCGCGGCAGCGGACGTTTCGTCTCCACCGTCTCCGCCGCCGGGCTGCTCACCATGATCGGCGCCGCCCCGTACAGCGTCACCAAGCACGGCGCCCTGGCCTTCGCCGAGTGGCTGTCGCTGACGTACCGTCACCGTGGGATCAAGGTCCACGCCGTCTGCCCCCAGGGCGTGCGCACCGACATGCTGACCGCCTCGGGAAGCGCCGGCGAGCTCGTCCTGCAGCCCACCGCGATCGACCCCGGGGACGTGGCGGACGCCCTCTTCCGGGGCATCGAGGAGGACCGCTTCCTGATCCTGCCGCATCCCGAGGTCGCCGGGTACCACCAGGCCCGGGCCGCCGACCCCGACCGCTGGCTGTCCGGCATGAACCACCTCCAGCGCACGTGGGAGGAGCACCGGTGACCACCTCCCGCTACGCCGCCAAGCCCTGGCTGAGCCTCCTCGACGAGGCCCAGCGTGCCCCGGTCGACCCCGCGGCCTCTCTGGTGCACGCCCTGCGCCGCGCGGTCGCCGAGACCCCCGACCGCACCTTCCTCGCCTACTTCGACGCCCGCCTGACCTACCGGGAGGCCGACGAGCTCAGCGACTCCGTCGCCGGCCACCTCGCCGCGCGCGGCCTGCGGCGCGGCGAGCGGGTCGCCGTCCTGCTGCAGAACTCCCCGCACTTCGTGCTCGCGGTCCTCGGCGCCTGGAAGGCGGGCGCGACCGTCGTCCCCGTCAACCCGATGTACAAGTCGGGGGAGGTCTCCCACGTCCTGCGCGACGCCGAGGTCGCCGCGCTGATCTGCTCCGACCGCGCCTGGGAGTCGTACCTGCGCGACACGGCCGCCGGCTCCCCGGTGCGCGTCGTGCTCACCGCCTGCGAGCTGGACTTCCAGACCCGCGACGACGCCCGGGTGCTCACCTTCGAACGGCTGCCCGAGGCCCCCGACGCCGACGACCTGGTCGCCGTCGCCCGGCAGGGTCACAGGGCGCCCGCGGACCGCGACCCCGCCCCGGGCGACATCGCCCTGATCAGCTACACCTCCGGCACCAGCGGCACCCCCAAGGGGGCCACCAACACCCACGGCAACATCATGTACAACGCCGAGCGCCAGCGGACCGGCCTCGGCCTGCCCGAGGCGCCCGTCTACTTCGCGATGGCGCCGCTGTTCCACATCACCGGCATGGTCTGCCAGTTCGGCGCCTGCCTGAACAGCGCCGGCACGCTCGTGCTGGCGTACCGCTTCCAGGCCGGCGTGGTCCTGGACGCCTTCGCCGAGCACCGGCCGCACTACACCGTCGGTCCCTCGACCGCGTTCATGGCGCTGGCCGCCCACCCCTCCGCCACCCCGGACCACTTCGCGTCCTTCCGCGTCATCTCCTCCGGCGGCGCGCCGCTGCCGCCCGCGCTGGTGGAGAAGTTCCGCGCCGGCTTCGGCCCGTACATCCGCAACGGCTACGGGCTCACCGAGTGCACCGCGCCCTGCGCCTCCGTGCCGCCCCACCGGGAGGCCCCCGTGGACCCGGTCTCCGGCACACTCGCCGTCGGGGTGCCCGGACCCGACACGGTCGTACGGATCGTCGACGACGCCGGCGCGGAGGTGCCGTTCGGCGAGCAGGGCGAGATCGTCGTCCGGGGCCCGCAGGTCGTGCCCGGCTACTGGCGGCGGCCCGACGCCACCGCCGTCACCTTCCCGGACGGCGAACTGCGCACCGGCGACATCGGGTTCATGGACGAGCAGGGCTGGCTGTACGTCGTCGACCGCAAGAAGGACATGATCAACGCCTCGGGGTTCAAGGTCTGGCCGCGCGAGGTCGAGGACGTGCTCTACACGCATCCGGCGGTCCGCGAGGCGGCCGTCGTCGGGGTGCCCGACGGCTACCGCGGGGAGACCGTCAAGGCGTACATCAGCCTCCGCCCGGGCGCCGAGACGGACCCGGACGCACTCGCCGCGTACTGCAGGGAGAGACTGGCTGCCTACAAGTACCCGCGGCAGGTCGAGATCCTGCCGGACTTGCCCAAGACGGCCAGTGGCAAGATCCTCCGGCGGGAACTTCGTTCCCGCCAGGAGTGAGCCGAAGGGGCGCGCCCCGAGGCGGAGCGGCCCCACCGGGGCATGACAGTCGGCAGTACCACGGAAAGGCAGGTGGCGGCAGTGCCCAGGACGACGGACGGTGACGGGACCCCTGTGCCGCAGCGGCTCCTGGCCGCCGCCACCCGGCTCTTCGCGGAGCAGGGGTACGACCGGACCTCGGTGCAGGAGATCGTCGAGGCGGCGGGCGTGACGAAGGGTGCCCTGTACCACTACTTCGGCTCCAAGGACGACCTCCTGCACGAGGTGTACGCCCGCGTGCTGCGCGTGCAGCAGGAGCGTCTCGACGCCTTCGCCAACGCCGACGAGCCGATCGACAAGCGGGTCCGCGACGCCGCCGCGGACGTCGTGGTCACGACGATCGACAACCTCGACGACGCGTCGATCTTCTTCCGCTCCATGCACCACCTCAGCCCGGAGAAGAACAAGCAGGTGCGTGCCGAGCGCCGGCGCTACCACGAACGCTTCCGCGCGCTCATCGAGGAGGGCCAGCGGGCCGGCGTCTTCTCCGAGGAGACCCCGGCCGACCTGGTGGTCGACTACCACTTCGGCTCCGTGCACCACCTGTCGACCTGGTACCGGCCCGACGGCCCGCTCAGCCCGCAGGAGGTCGCCGACCACCTGGCGGACCTGCTGCTGCGGGCCCTGCGCCCCTGAGCGGCGCGGCACCCGCCGCCCGGCACGGGGGGCACCTGCCGCACGGCAGCACGGCCGGCACCCGCGCACCGCACGTGCGGTGCCCGGCACGTGCGGTGCCCGCCGGAGCGGGGCCGCCCCGGGCATGACACGGCCGGGTCCCCACCGCACCGTGCGGCGAGGACCCGGCCGTGTCATGCCCGGGGGCCGGGACCGTCAGAGGTACTTCTTCAGTTCCCGCCGCGCCAGCGAGCGCTGGTGCACCTCGTCGGGGCCGTCGGCCAGCATCAGGGTGCGGGCGCCGGCGTAGAGCTCGGCCAGCGGGAAGTCCTGGCTGACGCCGCCCGCGCCGTGCAGCTGGATCGCCCGGTCGAGGATGGCGACCACCGCGCGGGGCGTGGCGATCTTGATGGCCTGGATCTCCGTGTGGGCGCCTTTGTTGCCGACGGTGTCCATCAGCCAGGCCGTCTTCAGCACCAGCAGCCGAAGCTGCTCGACCGTCACGCGCGCGTCCGCGATCCAGTTCTGGACCACGCCCTGCTGCGCCAGCGCCTTGCCGAAGGCCGTGCGCGAGGTGGCGCGGCGGCACATCAGCTCGATCGCCCGCTCCGCCATCCCGATCAGGCGCATGCAGTGGTGGATGCGGCCCGGGCCGAGGCGGGCCTGGGCGATGGCGAAGCCGCCGCCCTCCTCGCCGATCAGGTTCGCCACCGGCACCCGGGCGTGGTCGAAGACCACCTCCGCGTGGCCGCCGTGGTAGTGGTCCTCGTACCCGAAGACCTGCATGGCGCGCTCGACCGTGACGCCCGGGGTGTCGCGCGGGACCAGCACCATGGACTGCTGGCGGCGGATGTCCGGCCCGTCCGGGTCCGTCTTGCCCATCACGATGAAGATCTTGCAGTTCGGATCCATCGCCCCGGAGATGTACCACTTCCGGCCGGTGACGACGTACTCGTCCGTGCCGTCGGATGCTCGTTCGATGCGCGTGGTGATGTTCGTGGCGTCCGAGGAGGCCACCTCCGGCTCGGTCATCGCGAACGCCGAGCGGATCTCACCGGCGAGCAGCGGCTCCAGCCACTGCTTGCGCTGCCGCTCGTCGCCGAACTGCGCCAGCACCTCCATGTTGCCGGTGTCGGGGGCCGCGCAGTTCGTGACCGTGGGCGCCAGCTGCGGGCTGCGGCCGGTGATCTCCGCGAGCGGGGCGTACTGCAGGTTCGTCAGCCCGGCCCCGTACTCGGCGTCGGGCAGGAACAGGTTCCACAGCCCCTGCCGGCGGGCCTCGGCCTTCAGCTCCTCGACGACCGGCGGGGTGTCCCACGGCGACGCGAGCCGCGCGCGCTGCTCGTGCGCGACCGGCTCGGCCGGGTAGACGTGCTCCTCCATGAAGGCGGTGAGCCGGGCGCGCAGCTCCTCGGTGCGCGCGTCGAACGTGAAGTCCATGACGGATCAGCCCTCCTGAAGGCCGTCGTGCAGCGTGGTGAGGCCGTGCTCGATGAAGACGGGGACGAGGTCGCCGATGCGGTCGAAACCGCGGCCGACCGTCTGGCCGAGCGTGTACCGGTAGTGGATGCCCTCCAGGATCACGGCCAGCTTGAACCAGGCGAACGCCGTGTACCAGGAGACGGCGGAGACGTCGCGCCCCGAGCGCGCGGCGTACCGCTCGATCAGCTCGGCGGGCGCGGGATGACCGGCCGCCTGAGCGGTGGTGGAGACGGGGGAGCCGGGCAGGCCCAGCGGCGTGCTGTACATCGCCAGCAGGCCCAGGTCGGTCAGCGGGTCGCCCAGGGTGGACATCTCCCAGTCGAGGATCGCCTTGATCCGGTCGTCCTCGCCGATCAGGACGTTGTCCAGCCGGTAGTCGCCGTGCACGACGGCGGGCGCGGGGGAGACGGGCAGGGCGCGGCCGAGCGCCGCGTGCAGCTCGTCGATGCCGGCCAGCTCGCGGTTGCGGGAGGCGTCGAGCTGCTTGCCCCAGCGGCGCAGCTGACGGTCCAGGAAGCCCTCGGGGCGCCCGAAGCCGGCGAGACCCACCTCGCCGGCGTCGACCGCGTGCAGCTCGACCAGGGTGTCCACCAGGGACAGCACCGCACCCCGGGTGCGCTCCGGGCCCAGCGGAGCGAGCTGGTCGGCGGTGCGGTAGGGGGTACCGGCCACGAACTCCATGACGTAGAACGGTGCTCCGAGCACGTCCTCGTCCTCGCAGAGCAGCACCGGGCGCGGCACCGGTACGTTCGTCGGGTGCAGGGCGTCGATCACCCGGTGCTCGCGCTTCATGTCGTGCGCGGTGGCGAGGACATGGCCGAGCGGCGGGCGCCGCACCACCCACCTGGAGGTGCCGTCCGAGACCTCGTAGGTGAGGTTCGACCGTCCGCCCTCGATCAGCCGGCCGGTCAGGGGGCCCTGGGCCAGGCCGGGCCGCTCGCGGTCGAGCAGGCCGCGCAGCCGGTCGAGGTCGAGTCCGGGCGGGTGGTCGGGGCTCATCGTGGCTCCTACGGGCGGTGAAGAACGGGACCCGACCATGATGCCGACCGGTCGGTATGTCGTCCAGTGGGCGGACCGAACGTGATCGGGGCCACGAGGGCTCGCGGGCGGCGCGACGGCGGCGGCCGGTGCCGGGGCCCGGTGTCCCGACAGACGACAGCTCCCCGCCTGCTGCGCCGGGGAGCTGTCGACGGCCGGCCTCGCGGGGCCTGGCGGGCGGCGGTGGCTCAGTGGTCGTCCCAGTGCCCGTCGTGCTCGGCGTGCCGGTGACCGTCGTGCAGGTAGTCGACGTGGTCGCCGTGCCGGACGCGCTGGTGGCCGCAGTCCTCGCCGTGCTGGTGGTCGTGGCCCTCGTGGACGGTGTGCCCGCCCGGCTCGCACTCGTCCCAGTGCCCGGAGTGCTCGCGGTGCAGGTGGCCGTCGTGCGCGTAGTCGACGTGGTCGCCGTGCGGCACCTCCTCGTGACCGCAGGCGGGGCCGTGAGTGTGCGTGTCGTGGGGCGCGTGTTCCTGGTGACGATCGGTCATGGTGCTCACCTCGGGGGGTGGTGGGGGTGTGGAGGCGGGGACGACGGACAGGCTGCCACGTGACGGGCACGTACCGGGGTATTCCGGTTGCGTGGCGCCCGGGTACTCCGGAGGGCCGGTGGGATGAAGGGCATCAGCCACAGCCGGCGGCCGCCACTCCTTCGTCCGCCCCGACGCGGAGGACCTGCTCCGGCTGTCCGAACCGGCGGAGCAGGGAGCGGTCACCGTGCACGCGTCGCGGACGTTCCCGCTGGGACGCACGGCGGACGCGCACCGCCTGAACCAGGAAGGGCGGATCCGCGGGAAGATCGTGGTCACGGTGGAACGAGAGGAGGCGGTGGGCTGCCGGGACCGGCGCACGCCGTCAGCCGCGGCCCCGCGGCGCGTCCGGCACCGCCCGGGCGGGCCCCGCGTCCCGAGCCTCCGGGCACCTGGAGCACCGGTCCCGCAGGGCAGGCGGCCACGGTCCGGAGGATGGCCTCGGGCGGGCGGACCGCGAGGGGTTCGCGGGGGTGGGCCGCGCCGGGCGGACGGCCCGGGCCTGTGAGGATCGGCCGAGCGCGCATATGGCCTTGTGTGCGCCGTGAGCCGCCTCCGGACTCCGGCTGTCGCGGAGCCGGCCCCGGCGGGCAGGCGTCCAGGGAGTCGAAGGGTCCGCCCCGCCGCGGGGCGACGGGCCCCTAGAGGATCAGCCCCGTCGCGCAGACGGCCAGCGCCGCCGTGGCCAGCGCTGCCGCCGCCCCGTGCGGTGGGGCCAGTGGCCGCGGGACCGCCGGCCCGGCGAGAGCGCGGATACGGTGCTGCGCCAGGAGCAGGAAGCCCACCCAGAACACACAGCTCAGGGCGCAGACGAGGAGTCCCGCGGCGGACACGCCGCTGTGCAGGGCCGTCCGCACGGCGAGTACCACGGCGACCGTGCAGGTGAGCGTCGTACGCCGCCAGGCCAGCCGGGTCCGCTCCGGCTGCAGGCCGGGGTCCCGGCCCCGGTCCGCCCCGTCCCCGCCGTTCACCCCTCCCACCCGACGAGCACGACGACGACCATGGCGACGGCGACGACCGCCACGACGACGCTCAGCAGCGCCGGGAACCGCGAGACGGGCAGATCCTCGCCGCGGCGCATCGCCCGCTCGCAGCGCACCCAGTGGTTCACCGCGCGCAGGGAGCACAGCACGCCCGCGGTGAGCAGCCCGAGTGCCAGGCCGGCGCGCCAGGCCCAGCGCAGGTCCGGCAGGAACTGGTCGACGGCGAAACCGCCGGCGATCAGGGCGAGAGCGGTGCGCAGCCAGGCCAGGAAGGTGCGTTCGTTGGCGAGCGAGAAGCGGTAGTCGGGTGTGTGCCCCTCCTGCCGGATCTGCTCGGGAGCGAACCACAGCCGCGCGTTCCGTACGAATCCGATCACGCGCGAGACATTACCGAGGCCGTGTGCGGGCGCCCGGCGCGCAGGTCCGGTGTCAGCCCGCCGACCGGTACGCCTTCAGGCGCCGGTAGGCCGCCAGCCCGTCCGGCACCCACTCCCACGCCCGCAGGCGCCGCTCCACCTCCTCCGGCGGCAGGAAGGCGTGCCAGGCCACCTCCTCGGCCTGCGGACGCACCGGCAGGTCGCAGCGGACCTGGTAGACCGCCGACCACCAGGTCCGGCCGGCCCCGTCGTCGTACAGGAACTTGAACAGGTACTCGGGGCGGGGCAGCCCGGACACCCCGAGCTCCTCCTCGGCCTCGCGCAGGGCGGCGTCGTCGTAGGACTCGCCGGCCCCGACGACCCCGCCGACGAACATGTCGTACAGGGAGGGGAAGACGAGCTTGCCCGGCGTGCGGCGGTGGACGAAGACACGGCCCCCGGCGTCCCGCGCCTCGATGAAGACGCAGCGGTGGCGCAACCCCCGGGCGTACGCCTCACCGCGCGGGGACCGCCCGACGACCCGGTCCTGCTCGTCGACGATGTCGAGGATCTCGTCCGCGGCGCTCATGACGTCCATCCAAGCAGGCGCACCCGCGCCGCGTTCAGCGCGGTTGCAGGTCCTCGTCCCGGGCCGGCTCGGCCGCCGCCGTGCCGGACGGCATCGCCGGGTGCGCGCCCAGCAGGACGATGCCCGCCACGATGGCCGCGAGGCCGGCCGCCTCCCACGCCAGTGCGCCGGCACCGGTGTGCAGCCGGTCCCCGAGGAAGCCCACCCCGCAGCCGATCCCGGCCAGCGGCTCGGCGGCGGTCAGCGCGGGCAGCGACACCCTGAGCGGCGCCGCCTCGAACGCGCTCTGGACCAGGAGGAGACCGCCTGCGCCGAGCACCAGCACGCCGTACGGCTGCCAGCACGTCAGCAGCCCGCTCCAGCCGCCCGCCGAGAACCGCTGGCCGCTCACCCGGGTGAGCGCGTCCTGCACCCCGTACAGCAGCCCGGCGGCGAGGGCCAGCAGGACAGCGCCCCGGCTCAGCGACGACCGCCTGGCCCAGGCCGTGAGCAGCAGGGCCAGGCCCACCATCACCCCCATGATCAGCCAGTGCCGCAGCGGGCTGGTCACGGCGGTGCCGGCCTGCGGCTGCCCCGCCACGATGAACCCGGTCACCCCGCCGGCCAGCAGCGTGAGCCCCGCCCAGCCGCGACGGCCCAGCGGCTGCCGGGTCTGCCGCCGGGACAGGGCCAGGGCGAAGAGGAGGTTCGTCGCCAGCAGCGGCTCCACGAGCGACACCTCGCCGCGGCCCAGCGCGACGGCGCCCAGAGCCATGCCGGCCACCATCAGCCCCGTGCCGCCGAGCCAGCGCGGCACCCGCACCAGGTCCAGCAGCAGCCGGGGGGAGAGGAAGTCGCCGAGCGGTGCCCGGCGGGCCGCGTTCTGCTGGAACACGAAGCCGAGGCCCATGCAGCAGGCGGCGCCCACGGCGAGGATCACAACCAGAACCGACACGCTGCGTACCTCGATCATCCGGCCGGGCCACGGGGTGCGTAGGGGCCGACTGTAGCGTCCCGGCGGCCGCCCGGGGACGAACCGCTCCCGGTTGTGGCGGCGTCCGGAGGGCGCTGCGCACGGCACCCGCGGCACCTGCCGGGACGCGGCGGCGCCGTCGTGCCGTCACAAGTACCGCTCGCTTCACGCCAGTTGACGGGCGCAACAGCTCTCCGGCCCTTGACGCGGACCGTTGGCTGCGGGTTTGCTGTGCGTGATCAGTTGATGGCAGACCGGTGAACGACAACGTAGTCGCGGTCACCGGGCCGAAGGGGGCAGTGGCACCCCCGGAGGCGAACCGGGCCACGAACAGAGCGCGTGAGGAAGTCCCGCGGTGTCCCCACCCCCGCCTCCCCTCGGCCGCGGCCGCAAGCGTGCGGCCCACCTCTTCGACGACGCCCTGGACGACGCCGAACTCGTCGCCGCCCGCGCCGCACTGGCCCAGGGGCGGTGGCAGGTCGTCCGGGCGCTGCTCGCCCGCACCGGTGACGACTGGGACCGGCGGGGGCATCGCGTCACGGTCCTCGCCCGGGAGAACCATGCCGCCGACTGGGCCCGGGACTGGCTGCTCGCCGAGCCCGAGTCCGCCGACGCCTCGGTCCTGCTCGCCCTGGCCCTCGTCCACCGGGCCCTGCGCGGCACGGAGAAACCCGGCCGGGCCCGCGAGGCGTGCCGGGCCGCGGCCGGGCCGGCGCCCGCCGACCCCACCCCGTGGCTGGGCCTGCTCCTGCTGGAGCGCGTCCTGGGCGCCGAGGAGGACGTCGTGCGCCTGTTCGACGAGGTCCGCTGCCGGCACCCCGATCACCACCACGCCCACCATCTGCTGGTCGCACGGCTCGCCGAACGCCGCGCCGGCGCCGGACCCGACCCGCTGCACGAGGTGTACGACTTCGCCAACTGGGCCGCGGAGCAGGCGCCCGCCGACTCGCCGCTGTCCGTGCTCCCCGTGGTCGCGCACGCCGAGCGCTACCGCGTCCTGGCCGCGGCCGGGCACGAGTCCGCCGACCCGGCCGTCTCCGGTCACTGGGTGGGCCGCCGGGCCCGGCAGGTGATGAAGGCGGCCTTCGACTGGTGGCTGGAGTGGGAGCAGGAAGGCCATCCGCGGCGCCTGGTCGACCTCAATTTCCTGGCCCACGCCAAGTACTGCGAGGGGCGGGGCGCGGAGGCCGCCGCGCTCTTCCACCGCATCGCGGAGCACGCCACCCCGGTGCCCTGGTCGTACCCCGACCGCGATCCGGCCGCCGCCTTCCAGGCCGCTCGCGCCGCCGCCCTCGGCACCCCCTGACCGCACCGCACCACCGGCGCAGCCCGCACCCGACTCAGGCGCGACGTGAAGCACCCGAGCCCCGAAGCCAGAAAGGACGACCCCGATGACCACGGGCAGTTCGAGCACCGCCGGCCCCACCGCGGACGGCGGCGGCATCAGCACCTTCAAGGGGCAGGAGCGCGCGCTGCGCGCCGACCGCCTGGGCACGGGGGGACTGCTGCTCTCCGTGCTCGCCGCGACCGCTCCGCTGATGGTGGTCGCGGGTGTCATGCCCACCACATTCGCGGTGATGGGGGTGGTCGGAGAGCCCCTGCTCTTCGTCGCGCTCGGCGTGGTCCTCGCCCTGTTCAGCGTCGGCTACGCCGAGATGAGCCGCCACGTGCACAACGCGGGCGCCTTCTACGCCTACATCGCCCGCGGTCTCGGCGGCACCGCGGGCGCCGGCGCCGCCCTGGTCGCCCTGGTCGCCTACAACGCCCTGCAGACCGGCATCTACGGCATCCTCGGCTTCGAGGTCTCCGGCCTGCTGGCCACCTACGCCGACGCGACCGTCGCCTGGTGGGTACCCGCGCTGGCCGCCGTGGCCGTCGTCGGCCTCCTCGGCTGGCTGAAGATCGACGTCAACGCGCGGGTGCTAGGGGTCCTGCTGGTCATCGAGGTGGCCCTGGTCGTCGTCTTCGACGCCGCCGCGGTCGCCGACCCCGCGCCCGAGGGCCTGTCCCTGCACGCCTTCGACCCGAGCACCCTCGGCGGCGCCGGGGTCGGCACCGCGCTCTGCTTCTGCATCGCGGCCTTCCTCGGCTTCGAGCAGGCCCCGGTGTACGCGGAGGAGACCAGCCGTCCCCATGTCCTCGTGCCCCGGGTGATGTTCCTCGCCGTCGCGGGCGTCGCCGTCTTCCTCGCCCTCAGCAGCTGGGCCCTCACCGTCGCCGCCGGCCCCTCGTCGATCGTCGGCGCGGCGCGGAAGGAGAGCGCCGCGCTGCTGTTCTCGCTGACCGAGTCCCGGCTCGGTGCCACGTTCACGGACGTGCTGCACGTGCTGTTCGTGACCGGCATGTTCGCCGCCCTGCTCAGCTTCCACAACGTCGTCGCCCGGTACGCCTTCGCCATGGGCCGCGAGGGCCTGCTGCCCGCGGCGTTCGGACGCACCTCCAGCACCAGCGGCGCGCCCGCGACCGGCTCGCTGGCGCAGACCGTCGTCTCACTGGTGATCGTGCTCGCCTTCGCGGTGACGGACGACGGGCCGTCCGGCGACCCGACCGCGCCCGTGCTGCACCTGTTCACCTGGTTCGGCAACATGGGCGCCCTCGGCGTCATCGTGCTGATGGCGGCGGCTTCCCTGTCGGTGATCGTCTTCTTCGCCCGGCGCGGGGCCGCGGCCGCCCAGGCGTGGCGGCTGGTCACCTCCGCGGTCGCCGGGCTCGCTCTGCTGGTGATCGCCGTCTACACGGTCCGGGACTTCGACGTCCTGGTCGGCGCCGGTCCCGGCTCGGCGCTCAGCTGGGTGCTGCCCGGCGTCATCGGCCTCGCGCTCGTCGGCGGCCTGGTGCAGGGCGCCGTGCTGCGTGCCCGCCGGCCCGCCGCGCACGCCCGCATCGGGCTCGGCAACCAGGCGTTCCAGCTGGACAAGGCGGCCGAGGCGGCGGGGAGCGCGTCCTGACCCGCGGCCCGGCCCCCGCCGCGCGCGGCCGGATACGGCGGGCGGCCGGCGCGGGCGCGGTGTCGCACACCGGGACGGCCGCGCCGCTGCACGCCCGAACAGGCGGCCGGGACGCTCGCGTCCCGGCCGCCTGCCTCAGAGCACGCTCGTCATACCGCCGTCGACGTACAGCACCTGCCCGCCGACGAAGTCCGCGGCCGGGGAGACGAGGAACAGCAGAGCGCCCACCAGGTCCTCCGTACGGCCCCAGCGGCCGGCCGGCGTGCGCCCGCGCACCCACGCGCTGAACTCCCCGTCCTCCACCAGCGGCCGGGTCAGCTCGGTCTCGATGTAGCCGGGGCCGAGGCCGTTGACCTGGACGCCGTGCGGACCGAAGTCCGCGCACATGCCCTTGGTGAGCATCTTCAGCGCGCCCTTGGTCGCCGCGTACGGCGCGATGCCCGGCCGGGCCACCTCGCTCTGCAGCGAGCAGATGTTGACGATCTTGCCGTGGCCGCGGGTCGTCATCCGCCGGGCGGCCTCCCGGCCGACCAGGAAGGCGCCGGTGAGGTTGGTGTCCAGGATCCGGTGCCAGTCGGCGTCGGTGAACTCCAGCAGGGGCGCCCGCAGTTGCATACCGGCGTTGTTGACCAGGATGTCGAGCGGGCCCACCCGCTCCTCGACGTCCGCGATGCCGGCGGCCACGGCGGGGCCGTCGGTCACGTCGAACACGGCCGTGTGGACGTCACCGGGCAGTTCCGCGGCGGCCGCGGCGAGCCTGCCGCCGTCCCGCCCGTTGAGGACGACCGTGCAGCCGGCCTCCGCAAGCCCCCGGGCCAGCGCGTGCCCGATGCCGCGGGCCGCGCCGGTGACCAGGGCCTTCCGGCCGCTGATGTCGAAGAGGGGGTGAGCCGTCATCGCCGTGCCCCTAGACGACCAGGGAGAGCAGCAGCACCAGGGCGCCGGCGACCACCGAGATGATCGTCTCCATGATCGACCAGGTCTTGACGGTCTGGCCGACACTCAGGCCGAAGTACTCCTTCACCAGCCAGAACCCGGCGTCGTTGACGTGGCTGAAGAAGAGCGAGCCGGCGCCGATGGCCAGGACCAGCAGGGCGGTGTGGGTCGTCGACATGTCCGCCGCGAGCGGTGCGACCAGACCGGCCGCCGAGACGGTCGCCACGGTCGCCGAGCCGGTCGCGAGCCGGATCGCCACGGCGATCAGCCAGGCGAGCAGCAGCGCGGGGATGGACCAGTCCTTGGAGATGTCCAGGATCATCTGGCCCACGCCGGAGTCGATCAGCGTCTGCTTGAAGCCGCCGCCCGCGCCGACGATGAGCAGGATGCCGGCGATGGGGGCGAGCCCCTTCTCGACGAGACCCGATATCCGCTCCTTGCCGAAGCCGGCCGGCCGGCCCAGCGTGAAGACGGCGACGACGACGGCGGCGAGCAGTGCGATCAGCGGCGAGCCGACGACGTCGAAGACGCGCTGGGTCATCTGCTCCGGGTCGTCCACGACGATGTCGACCAGCGCCTTGAGCAGCATCAGGGCCACCGGCAGCAGCACGGTCGCCAGGGTGACGCCGAAGCCGGGGCGCCGCTCCAGGTCCTCCGACGGGCGCTGCGGGATCATGCGCTCGGGGGCCGGGACGTCCACCCAGCGGGCCGCGAACCGGGAGAACACCGGGCCGGCGATGATCACCGTGGGAATGGCGACCAGGATGCCGAACGCCAGTGTGACACCGAGGTTCGCCTTGACCGCGTCGATCGCGACCAGCGGTCCGGGGTGCGGCGGGATCAGGCCGTGCATCACGGACAGGCCGGCCAGCGCCGGGATGCCGATGCGCATCAGGGAGTAGTTGCCGCGCCGGGCGACCATCAGGACGACCGGGATCAGCAGCACGATGCCGACCTCGAAGAACAGCGGCAGACCGATCACCGAGGCGATCAGCACCATCGCCCACGGCATCGCGCGGCCGCCCGCCTTGGCGAGGATGGTGTCGACGATCTGGTCGGCGCCGCCGGAGTCGGCGAGCAGCTTGCCGAGGATCGCCCCGAGGGCGATCAGGACGCCGACGCTCGCCACCGTGGCGCCGAGCCCGGTGGTGAAGCTGGTGATCACCTTGTCGAGCGGCGCTCCCGCCACCGCGCCGAGCGCCAGTGACCCGATGGTCAGCGCGAGGAACGCGTGCAGCTTGAACTTGGTGATGAGCAGGACGATGACCGCGATGCCCGCCAGGACGGCGATGCCCAGCTGGGCGTGGCCGGCCGAGGTGATCGGCTGGACGGGGTCCGCTGCCAGCATCTCGACGCTGAGTCTGGTCACGGGGGAATTCCCTTGCTGATGGAGTGGGTTGGGGACGGAGGCCGTGCCGTGCCGGGCCGGGGCCGTGGGGCCGCGGCCGGGCCGTGGGGGAGGGAGGGCCTTACTGCGGAGGCAGGTGCGCCTCGGGGGACTGCGTGGAGCTGTCGAGGCCGTCGAGCGCGGCGACGGCGCGCGCGGTGATCTCCTCGGGGCTGCCCGAGACGTCGACCGCGACGCCCGCCTCGTCCGCCTGCAGCGGCTGGAGGGTGGCGAACTGCGAGTCCAGCAGCGCGGTCGGCATGAAGTGATCCTGACGGTCGGCCATCCGCCCCTCGATGAGCTCCCGGGCGCCCGTCAGGTGGACGAACACGACACCGGGAGCCGCGGCCCTGAGCCGGTCGCGGTACGACCGCTTCAGCGCCGAGCTGCTCACCACTCCGCCGAGACCCGCGCGGCCGTGCGCCCAGGCGCCGATGGCATCCAGCCACGGCCACCGGTCGTCGTCGTCGAGCGGCACGCCGGCCGACATCTTGGCGATGTTCGCCGGGGGGTGGAAGTCGTCACCCTCGGCATAGGGGACGCCCAGCCGGGCGGCGAGCAGTGGACCGATCGTGGTCTTGCCCGTGCCGGCGACGCCCATCACCACGACGACGTGGGGGGTACGCATCACAGTCTCGCTGTCTTCCTCGACAAGCGACGTCGACTTCCGACGTCCGCCACACTGAAACCCATTAGGTACGACGAATTCAAGACCCTGTGACAAATAAGTCTGACTTTTTGGGATGGTGATCCAGCCCGTACGCTGAGTGCATGAGCACACCGGGCCGGGGGCTGCACGGCCGCGTACTGGACACCCTCGGCCCCGCGATCACCGCGGGGGAGTATCCGCCGGGCAGCGTGCTGCGCACGGACGAACTCGCGCAGCGCTTCGACGTGTCACGCTCCGTGATGCGCGAGGCGGTCCGCGTGCTGGAGTCCATGCACCTGGTCGCCTCACGACGCCGCGTCGGCGTGACCGTCCTCCCCCCGTCCCAGTGGAACGTCTACGACCCCCAGGTCATCCGCTGGCGTCTGGCGGGCACCGACCGCGCGCGGCAGCTCCGCTCGCTCACGGTCCTGCGGTCGGCGGTGGAACCGGTCGCCGCCGGCCTGGCGGCGAAGAACGCCACGTCCGAACAGTGCGCCGAACTCACCGAGTGCGCGCTGGGCATGGTGGCCAACTCACGCGGCCACCGGCTCCGGCAGTACCTGGTCCACGACGTCGCCTTCCACCGCGTGATCCTGACCGCGTCGGGCAACGAGATGTTCGCCCGCCTCGGCGACGTCGTGGCGGAGGTCCTGACCGGACGCACCCACCACGAGGTCATGTTCGAGGACCCCGACCCGCCCGCCGTCACGCTCCACCTCCAGGTCGCCGAGGCCGTGCGCGCCCGCGACGCGGACCGCGCCGAGCAGCTCACCCGCGAGATCACCGTGGGCGCGCTGCAGGAACTGGACGTCCTGGCGCCGTAGCGCGCGCCGGGCCCTGTCGTCCGGACCACCCGGCCCGGCCGGAAGGCACCGCACCCGGGAGCCGGCCTGATCCGGCTGGGCCTGTCCGGCGGATCAGGCCGGAGACGCGGGGGTGGGCACGCCTGTCCGCGGTGTCTGCCGTCGGTTGTCGACGCCCCGCGTCGACGCTCTCCTCCGCCTTGCAGCCGGACGCGCCGGCCCTCGCTCACCTGGGCTCCAGGGCACCGCCGGTTTCCTCCGACTTGATCCGCCGGTCAGGCCCCCGGGGCTGACTGATGCCTGGCTCAGCTCTTCGCCCCGGCGGACGGTGTCGTACGACCCTGAGTGGCCGCAGCGACTGCCGGAACCCGGCGAGCCGGCCTCCGACAGCCCGTCGTCCCGTGTCACCCCACCCGTGGATCAGCGGGGCCACAGGAATTCCTTGGTGATCGCGCCCGTGACGACGTTGTCCACGTAGTAGGTGCTCGCGGGCTTGCGGTCGGGGACGATCACGTCGGACTGGGAGCTCGCCGGGAGGTGGACGGGGCGGCGGCACCGAGGCCGGCGCCGGTGAGAGCGTCACTCGGCATGCGGGTTCTCATCTGCTGTCAGCAGCTGTAGCTGCGCTTGCCGTTGATGAAGTAGCGGTCCTCCGCCTCGGTCTTCATCTTGTATGAGGCGGTCCAGCAGCCGCGCATGCCCTGGCTGATGTAGAGCGGGCCGGGGAACTTGCTGTAGTAGCCGTCGTCGGTGCCGCAGGCGCTGCTGACGCTGGTGCCCGGACAGGCCTGGAGGAACATGTAGTTGGCGTTGCCCGGTGTCTCGTTCTTGAAGATCACGCAGAGCAACCCGCCCCCGCGTAGGCGGCCATGGTGCCGTCGTCGCCGTTGACGTCACCGGGGAGGTCGCCGTCGATGTAGACCAGCGTGTTGTAGTTGCCGCCGCACTCAGTGGCCTGGGCCACGGCCTCCCGCGGGTTCGCGGCGGCCCATGCCCTGGTCTCGCCGTCGGCGTCGGCGGCGACCGTCACCTTCGGGCTGAATCAGCTGTCAGAACAGACCGAAGACCACGAAGAACGGCGCGAGGGAAGCGGCGGCACACACCGGCCAGTAGCGGGAGCCCCGTACCGGCGTCCGGCGCCGCAGCCGGGTGTTGGCCAGCCCCCAGGCCAGGCCGAACAGGAAGAACACCGGTGCGGCGATGACCAGCCAGAGCAGCATCCCGTCGTTCTCGTTCGGGTCCTGCATGGTCCAGCCGACCGCCGCCAGCGGCCCGTTGGCCAGGATGTACCACGCCAGGAACAGAGGAACGACGGCTGGGACCCCGAGCAGCAGGTTCACGACGACGGGGACGCAGAGCTTCCGCATGCGCTCATTCTCCACGATCAGTCCGGCCTGCTGGGCGCGGCTGAGCTTGTTGTAGTTCTCCAGCACGTTGTAGAGCCCGATCAGCTCGCGGCCGTACTTCTCGGCCTTGTCGCCGGTGCTGTTGTAGCGGGCCAGCAGCTTCTCACTGTCGGCCTGGCTGGTGGTGAGCGACGGGCGGGCGATGCCGAGCTGGTGCGCGTTGTAGATGGTCAGGTAGGCCACCGAGGGGATGTTGTACTCGGGCTCCTGGAGGTTGTCCCACACCGCCCGGGTGTCCGAGCCGGTGAGCGGAGTGCCGTGGATGATGCCCTGGTCCATGCAGTAGTTGCGGGCGGCGATGGTCACCCAGGCGAAGATCTGCCCCCAGCCGGTGCTGCAGTCGTCCTTCGACCCGGCCTTCACCGCCTCGTCGGCGAGCGCGTCGAGCGGGTTCAGCTTGCGCAGCTCCCACAGCACCGGTGCCTGGATGAGCGCCTTGCGCAGCTTCAGGGCCCTGGCCAGGTTGGTGAACAGCCAGTCGGCGTCCATGACCTTGTTGAACGCCTCTGTCGCCCCCGGAGCCGCTCCACTTCCCCCCGCCTCACACCACGAAGACGCCCTCCACCAGGCGAGATCACTCGACGTGACGAAGCACCGCTAGTCCAGGAACTCCCCGTCGACGTACACCCACGCTCCGCCGACCCGCTCGAACCGGCTGCGTTCGTGCAACGAACCGCCGCGGTAGGAGGCGCGGAACGTCACCGTGCCGGTGGTGTGGAAGGCGGAGCCGTCCGTCGTGCCGAGCACCTCCAGACCGGTCCAGCGCATCCGGGGGTCGAAGTCGATCCGCGGCGGCCGCGTCCGCGGATGCCACGTCCGCAGCAGGTGTCCCGCGTCCTGCCGTACGAAGGCGCTGTAGCGCGAGCGCATCAGCGCCTCGGCGGTCGGCGCGGCGGCGCCGCCCGCGGCCAGGTACCGGCCGCAGCACCTCTCGAACGGCTCGGGCAGCCCGCACGGGCAGGAACGCAGCGTCATGCCCGCCATTGTGCCCGGTCCCGCACCCACTCCCGCAGCGCGTGCGGCACGCTCGCGACTACGTCACAGTGGAAGCAGGCCGGGTGCCGGGTCGCCTCATGCCCTGCGCCGGTGTCAGGAGGGACGGAAGATGACGTCAGCCGACGATCGCCGGCCCCCGTCCGCCAAGGAGTGGACGCTGTGCCTCTACCTGTGCGAGAACGACCCCGCGACCACGGCCAGGATCGTCCTCGACACCGGTGACAGCCTGCTGGAGTGCTGTGCGGAGGCCCACCGCAACCCGTACGACGCCGTGGTCCCGGAGATCGGTGACGAACTCGCCGCCGGCCGCGCCCTGATATCGCTGGGCAGACGTCTGCTCCGGGCCGCCGACGGCGACATCGCGGCGACCGGGACGCCGGAGGCGCCCCGGCCCGCACCGCTGTGGCTGCCTCGGGAGTGAGGAGGCTGATCGTGGTCTTCACGGATCGCCGGGACGCAGGACGGCAGCTCGGTGCCCGCCTGAGGCATCTCGCCGGCGAGGACGTCGTGGTGCTGGGGCTGCCCCGGGGCGGGGTGCCGGTCGCGGCCGAGGTCGCCGAGGCGCTCGGCGCGCCCCTGGACGTGTGCCTGGTCCGCAAGCTCGGGGTGCCCTTCCAGCCGGAGCTGGGCATGGGCGCGATCGGCGAGGACGGCGTGCGCGTGATCAACGACGCGGTGGTGCGCGAGGCGCGCGTCACGCGGCAGCAGCTCGCCCGGGTCGAGGAGCACGAGCGGCGGGTGCTGGAGCAACGCGCCGCCCGCTACCGGGGCGACCGTACCCCCGTGGCCGTCGCCGGGCGGACGGCGGTGGTGGTCGACGACGGGGTGGCCACCGGGTCGACCGCACGGGCGGCCTGCAGGATCGCCCGGGAACGCGGGGCGGCGCGGGTCGTGCTCGCCGTGCCCGTCGCGCCGGCGGACTGGACCGACCGGCTCGGTGACGACGCCGACGAACTGGTCTGCCTGGACACGCCGTGGGACTTCTTCGCGATCGGCCAGTTCTACCTCGACTTCACCCAGACCGGTGACGACGAGGTCGCCGCCCGCCTGCGGCGGGCCGCCCACCACTCCCCGGGAACGGGCGACCCGGCGGACTCCGCGGGAGCCGGGGGCGTGGACCGCGAGGTGCGGATCTCGGCCGGTCCGGTACGGCTCGAAGGACGGCTCACCGTACCGGCGGGCGCCGCGGGGGTGGTGCTCTTCGCGCACGGCAGCGGCAGCAGCCGGCACAGCCCCCGGAACAGGTTCGTCGCCCGGGGCCTGAACCGGGCCGGTCTCGGCACGCTCCTGTTCGACCTCCTCACCGAGGAGGAGGAGCACGACCGGGCCAACGTGTTCGACACCGGTCTGCTGGCCCGGCGGCTGGCCGGCACCACGGACTGGCTGCGCGCACAGCCCGACACGGCACAGTTCCCCGTCGGGTACTTCGGCGCCAGCACCGGCGCGGCCGCCGCCCTGTGGGCCGCGGCCGAACCGGACACGCACGTGGCCGCCGTCGTCTCCCGGGGCGGCCGGCCCGATCTCGCCGGACCCAGGCTGCCGGAGGTGACCGCGCCGACCCTCCTCGTCGTCGGCGGCGCGGACACGACGGTGCTCGACCTCAACCGGCGGGCGCAGGCGCGGCTGCGCTGCGAGAACCGGCTCGAGGTCGTGCCCGGCGCGACCCACCTGTTCGAGGAGCCGGGTGCGCTGGAGACGGTGACCGACCTGGCCCGCGACTGGTTCACGGACCACATGGCCCCGGCGCACGTGTAGGCCGCGGCCCACCCGGCCCGGGCCGGGTGGGCCGCGGTCCCGGTCAGGGTGGGGCACCCACCTCCCGGCCGGGGTGGGGCACGTGGGGGTCGCTGTCCCCACCCGCCCAGGGGCAGGGCACGGTGCGACCGGGCCGGGTGGGCCACGGCTCGCGGGCCCCGGCCGACCGGTGGCCTACGTGGTGGAGGGGTTCGTGCGCGAGCCGGGATCCCGGCGCGGGTGGGGCACGGCTCGGCAGGCCGGTGGCCGACAGACTCTGTGTGTGACAGCAGGAGTTCGTGCGCGAGCCGGGGATCCCGGCGCGGGTGGGGGCGCGGTGCGCTCCGGCCCGGGCCCGGGTGTGTCGGCGGCCCGGCGGCAGCCCGGTGGCCTACAGCCCCTGTGCGAGCAGGAGTTCGTGCGCGAGCCGCGCGCCCCTGGCCGCCTCCTCCTCCGGCTCGTTGTCCTCGACGGGAACGCTCTCCAGGCCCTTGGCGAGCGCCCGCACGGCGTCGGCCAGGGTCGCCACCTGCGCTTCCAGCTGGCTCACCCGCTGCTCCGGGCTCTGCCCGCTCTCCGTGCCGGGCGCGGCGGGAGCGATCTCGGCGCCGGCTGGGCCGGTGTCGTTCGGCGTCATGTCGGGTTCCTTCCGTCAGGGGCCGGCCCCCGCGTGCCCCGCGGCGCCGGGCGGCACACCGGCCCCGGGTCCCCGATGGACACCGCCGCGGTGCCGGTCGTGTGGCGGGGCCTCTTGTGCCGAAGTGCCGTCTTCCAGGTTCGTCACCGTCCGCCGGAATGTGGAGGGCCGAAGGTCCCCGCCCCGGCGACGGCTTCGCGGTCCGCCCCTGGCCGCCTTAGCTTGGGAGCATGCAGCAGGGAGCGGTCACCCTCTTCCTCGCCGGTGACGTCATGCTGGGCCGGGGAGTGGACCAGATCCTCCCGCACCCCGGCGACCCGGCGCTGCGGGAGTCGTACGTCCGCGACGCCCGCGACTACGTCGCTCTCGCCGAGGCGGTGAACGGGCCGATTCCCCGGCCGGTCGACTTCTCCTGGCCGTGGGGTGAGGCCCTGCCCGCGCTGGACGACGCGGCGCCCGACGTCCGGGTGGTGAACCTGGAGACGTCCGTGACCCAGGACGGCGACTTTGCACCGGGCAAGGGCGTCCACTACCGGATGCATCCGGCCAATCTGCCCGCCCTGGCGGTGGCCCGCCCGGACGTCTGCGTGCTGGCCAACAACCACGTGCTGGACTTCGGGCCGCGCGGCCTGGAGGAGACCCTCGACCGCCTGGCGGAAGCGCGACTGCGGACGGCGGGGGCGGGCCGGAACGTGACCGCGGCGTGCCGGCCGGCCGCCGTCCCCCTGCCGGCGGGCGGCCGGGTGCTGGTCTTCTCCTTCGGCATGCCGTCGAGCGGCATCCCCCCTACCTGGGCGGCCGGAGCCGGCCGAGCCGGGGTCGCCTTCGCCGCCCCGGACGCGGCCGCCGCGGCCGCGTTCGCCGACCGCCTGCGGCAGGTCCAGCGGCCCGGCGACCTCGTCGTCGTCTCGGTGCACTGGGGCCCCAACTGGGGCTACGCCGTCTCCCGCGACGAGGTCCGCTTCGCCCACGCGCTCGTCGAAGCGGGCGCCGACGTGGTCCACGGGCACTCCTCGCACCACCCGCGCCCGCTGGAGATCCACCGGGACCGGCTCGTGCTCTACGGCTGCGGCGACCTCGTCGACGACTACGAGGGCATCGGTGGCCACCAGCACTACCGGGACGACCTGCGGGTGCTGTACCTGGCGTCGCTGAAGCAGGACACCGGGCGGCTCGCCGGGCTGCGCATGGTGCCCCTGTGCGCCCGCAGGATGCGGCTGGAGCACGCCCCCGCGCAGGACATCGAGTGGCTGCGCGCCGCCCTGGACCGGTGCAGCCGGCCCTTCGGCACCCGGGTCGAGCTCGGTCCGGACGGCACGCTCGTGCCCCGGCCCGCGCACGCGTGACCGGCCCGGGCGACTGGTACGGGTGTCCGGCGGCGACGGTCGGTGCGCGGCCGGCGCGCCCGGGCGGTGACCACCGGTGCGCGACCTCCGCCCCGTCCGTCCGCCGGACATGCGGAAGCGGTGCCGACCGCTTCCGGTCGACACCGCTTCTGGCTGGTGTCCGAGGGGGGACTTGAACCCCCACGCCCGATAAAGGGCACTAGCACCTCAAGCTAGCGCGTCTGCCATTCCGCCACCCGGACAAGGTGTGTGTCGTGCGGAGCTTCCCCCGCGGCGACGAGGGAAACATTACCAGGCTTTCGGGGAGGGCCGATCACCCCCCGTCCCGCGGTGAACGGTGTGTGACCGGCCCGGGGGGTGTCTTGGGGCCGGGCCAGGGGAGGGGCAGGATGAGTGGACCACCAGCACACGGCCAGGAGGAAGCAGCGTGAGTGAGACGGACACGGCCAGGAGCGTCACCGGCGAGGACGAGGTCGTGGACCTCTGCCGCGAGCTGATCCAGATCGACACCAGCAACTACGGCGACCACTCGGGGCCCGGCGAGCGCAAGGCCGCCGAGTACGTCGCCGAGAAGCTCGCCGAGGTCGGGCTCGAACCGCGCGTCTTCGAGTCCCACCCGGGCCGTGCCTCGACCGTGGCCCGCATCGAGGGCGAGGACCCGTCCCGCCCCGCACTGCTCATCCACGGCCACACGGACGTCGTGCCGGCCAACGCCTCCGACTGGACCCACCACCCCTTCTCCGGCGAGGTCGCGGACGGGTGCGTGTGGGGCCGCGGCGCGGTCGACATGAAGGACATGGACGCCATGACCCTCGCGGTCGTGCGCGACCGGCTGCGCAGCGGCCGCAAGCCCCCGCGGGACATCGTGCTCGCCTTCCTCGCCGACGAGGAGGCCGGCGGCACCTACGGGGCACGCCACCTCGTCGACAACCACCCCGAGCTGTTCGAGGGCGTCACCGAGGCGATCGGCGAGGTCGGCGGATTCTCCTTCACCGTCAACGAGAAGCTGCGGCTCTACCTCGTCGAGACCGCCCAGAAGGGCATGCACTGGATGCGGCTCACCGTGGACGGCACGGCCGGCCACGGCTCGATGACCAACGACGACAACGCGATCACCGAGCTGTGCCAGGCGGTCGCGCGGGTCGGCCGGCACACCTGGCCGGTGCGGGTCACCAAGACGGTGCGGGCCTTCCTCGACGAGCTCTCCGACGCGCTCGGCACCGAACTCGACCCGGACAACATGCAGGAGGCCCTCGCCAAGCTCGGCGGCATCGCCCGCATGATCGGCACCACGCTGCGCAACTCCGCGGCGCCCACGATGCTCGGAGCCGGCTACAAGGTCAACGTCATCCCCGGCCAGGCCACCGCCCACCTGGACGGCCGCTTCCTGCCCGGCCACGAGGAGGAGTTCCTCGCCGACCTCGACCGGCTGCTCGGCCCGCGCGTCAGGCGGGAGGACGTGCACTCCGACAAGGCGCTGGAGACGGACTTCGACGGCCGGCTGGTCGACGCCATGCAGAGCGCGCTGCGCGCGGAGGACCCGATCGCCCGGGCGGTGCCGTACATGCTCTCCGCGGGCACGGACGCCAAGTCCTTCGACGACCTCGGCATCCGCTGCTTCGGCTTCGCGCCGCTGCGGCTGCCCCCGGAGCTCGACTTCGCGGGCATGTTCCACGGGGTCGACGAGCGCGTGCCGGTCGACGGCCTGAAGTTCGGCGTCCGCGTGCTCGACCGGTTCCTCGACGCGTCCTGAGGGGTACCGCACGCGCCGGCGCGGCCGGCTTCGCCACGCCGCAGGCGCCGCTTATTCGCTCGCGCGTACGGAGATGACTGGGAAGGGTGAATGCGCTCATAAGCTCGTAGCTTCATTACTCCCTCCTCGTTACAGGTGATGCGATCGGCAATACAAGATCGCTTTTGCCTACTAGGAGGAATAATGATCAAGAAGGTCGTCGCTGCCGCGGTCGCCACCGGTGGTCTGGTTCTCGCGGGCGCCGGCGTGGCCGCCGCCGACTCCGGCGCCCAGGGTGCCGCGGTGCGCTCCGCGGGCATCGCCTCCGGCAACGTCATCCAGGCGCCCGTGCACGTGCCGGTGAACGCCTGCGGCAACACGGTCGACGTGATCGGGCTCCTGAACCCCGCCTTCGACAACGCCTGCGCCAACGACTGACGTCGGCGCCCCGCCCCGTAAGGGTCTGACTCCATCGGCTCCGTGGGGGGTCTGAACCCGTCGGCCCCGGAGCGCGCGCCATGCGCTCCGGGGCCGACCGGTCTTTTCGCGCGCCGCCCTTTCCGACAGCGCGGCCGCGCGGTTCCGCAAGGTTCTCAGAAAAAGGTCGAAGGCAGGTATTCAGCGATGCGACAGGTCACCCGCAAGGGCCTGATGACCGTGGCCGCCGCCACCGGCGTGATCGCCGCCGCGAGCGGCTACGCCCATGCCGACGCCGGCGCGAGCGGCGCGGCGTCCCACTCACCGGGCGTGCTCTCCGGCAACACGGTGCAGGCGCCGGTGCACGTGCCGGTCAACGTCTGCGGCAACACCGTCAACGTCGTCGGGGTGCTCAACCCGGCGGCGGGCAACACGTGCGCCGACCAGGGCGGCGGCAGCTCCGCCGGGTCCGGGCGGGGCGGCGCGCACGCCGGCGGCCGCACCGGCCACTCGCCGGGCGTCGGCTCCGGCAACCACGTCCAGGTGCCGGTCCACGTCCCGGTGAACGTCTGCGGCAACAGCGTGAACGTCGTCGGTGTGGGCGACGCGGCGCTGGGCAACGCCTGCGCCGGCGGGACACGTCCCGGTGGCGGGGGCGGCAGCACGCCTCCGGGCGGCGGCGAGGAGGAGCCGCCCGGCAACCCCGGGAACCCGGGCAACCCCGGTACGCCGGGGAACCCCGGTACACCCGGCCACCCGGGAACGCCCGGCCACCCGGGAACGCCCGGACAGCCCGGCCTGCCCGGTCACCCCGGTACGCCGGCCACCCCCGGCGGCTCCTCGCACGTCAACCACCCGGGCACGCAGACGGTGACCGCCCCCCGTGGCACCGGGCAGCTCGCCCACACCGGCAGCGAGCTGCCGATGGGTGTCGTCCTGCCCGTGGGCGCCGGGGCGCTCCTCGCGGGCGCCGTCATGTACCGCAGGGCGCGGGCCGCGGCGTAGGCGGCGCGGGTGGCGTCCTCGCCGCGGCCGGCGCAGGCCGGCCGCCCGACGCCGCACACGAAGCGGGCCCCGCATCGCGGGGCCCGCTGTCGTTCCGGTCGTTCCGGCTCACCATGTGGCGCGTACCTGGCGGATGATCCGCCGGCGCAGCCGCACTCTGCGGCTGCCGTCGCGCAGCAGGCTCAGACGGTACAACTCCCAGTGTCCGTACTCTGCATGGTCCGTCAGCAGACGCGCCGCATCCTTGCGGGAGACCCCGCGAGGCACGTACACGTCGGCAAATTCGTATTCCGCCATCGCATCTATTGTGCGGGCTGGGGCCCGGTACGGATAGCGTCTGCACTATGTCTGATGCTGCGCAGCCCACCGCTGCCGAGGTACGCGCCGCCGCCGAGGCGGTCAAGACCGCGCTCGACCGCCACCTGGCCGCGGTCGAACGCAGGTCGGGTGAGGACGACCCGGCCGTCTATGAGGCGTTCAACCAGCTGGCCGCGGCCGCAGAGGCGTACGACGAAGTGCTCTACGACCGCTACGACGAGGTCACCCCGTTCGAGATCCCCGAGGCGGAGGACTCGCTGCCGCCGTACACGGGCCCCGAGGAACCGAACGCGATCAGCGTGCTGATCCGCCGCGACTACGCCGTGGTGGAGCCGCAGCGGCTGCGAACGCACGCCCGGCGCGTGGAGACGGCGGACCACGACAACGGCACGGGCGGCGTGAAGGGCGGAAGCGGCGGGGGCACCTCCGGCACGGTCCACGGGGCACTCGGCATCCTGTTCGGCGAGTTCGAGCCGGATGAGATCGCCTCCCGGCACAAGGAGTTCGGGCTGGAGGAGGGCGACTCGACCCTGTGGGTGACGGCGGCCGACGAGCCCGCCGAGCCCGGGGAGTGGCTGGAGGCCCCCTTCGAGGACGTCGATCCCCAGCAGGTCGTCTGCCGCTTCGACGTCAGCGCCGTCTTCGACGACGACCTCCACGAGGGCGTGGACGACGTGGACGACGTCGACGGCGAGGACGACCTGGCCGCGGGCCTCGGCGCGGACGAGGACGAGGGTGAGGGCGAGGACCTGGAGCCGCTCGACGCGGACCGCTGAGCCGACGTCGGCCGGCCACCCCCGCGCCAGGAGCACGACGTGAGGGCGGCGGTCACCGGGGTCCGCCCCGGTGACCGCCGCCCTCACGTGTCGGTGGCCTTCAGCCCGCTGCCGGCACCTGCGGGCTCAGCAGCACGGGCAGCCGTGTCGTACGGGGCCTGGCCGGTACCTCCGTCACCGCCCGCGGCAGGGCCTGGTCCACGCCGTGGACGACCGACAGGTGCCGGCTCGCCCGGCTGAAGGCCGTGTAGACCCACGGGCGGCTGAGCGCCTGCGCCGCGTCCCCGGGCAGGACCGCGACCACCGCGGGCCACCGCCCGCCCACCGCCTGGTGCGCCGTGAGCGCCCATCCGTGCCGCACGCACTGCTCCACCCGCTCGCGGGGCACGGTCACGGGAGCGCCGGAGCACGACAGATGCAGTCCGTCCGCATCCGCCCTCACCACATGGCCCGGCAGCGTGCGTCCGGGAGCGGGGGAGTAGGCGATCCGGTCGCCCGGGTCGAAGCCGCCGAACCTGCCGGGGCCCGGGTTGAGCCGCTCCTTCAGGGCCGCGTTCAGCGCGCGGGTGCCCGCCGCGCCGCCGTGCCCCGGGGTGATCACCACCGTCTGCTCGGCGGGGACGCCGATGGCCCGGGGCACCGAGTCCGCGACGAGCTGCACGGTCCGGTGCACGGCCTCGCCCGCGTCCCGCACCGGGACGATCACGACCTCCCTGCCGGGCGCCTCCACCTGCGTCAGCTCGCCGACGCCCACACCCGACACCAGCTCGCCGAGTGGACCGGGATCCGGCACCCGGGAGGCGACCTGCGGGCACACCCGTGCCGCCAACAGGTCCGCGAAGACGCGGCCCGGCCCCACCGACCAGAGCACGGCCGGATCGCCGGCCAGCACCAGCCGCGCCCCGTCCGGCAGCGACTCGACGAGCAGGGCCGCGGTCTCGACGTCCAGCTGGGGAGCGTCCAGCACCACCAGCAGGTCCAGGTCGAGCGCGCCTTCGGTGTCCCGGCCCGGCCCCTCGGCGCCGGACAGCAGCCCGGCCACCGTGGCGACGGCGGCACCGTCCCCCTCCGCCCCGGCGTCCGGCGCGGTGAGCTGCGCCGACAGCGCGGCGAAGTCGTCCCGGCCGAGCGGACTGTGGGCGGCGGCCCAGGCGCGCAGGCCGAGGCCGCGCGCCGCGGACACCAGCCGGGCCGGCTCGACGCGGGAGGCCTCGCCGCCGGTGTGCAGCACCAGGCCGTGACCGGCGACCGCGCGGATCAGCTCCGCGGCGGAGCCCCGGGCGGACGCGGCCGCGCGCTCCCAGCCCTCGGCGGGACCGTCCTGCCCGGGCACCGAGTTCACCAGCCGGGCCAGTGAGTCGGCGAGGCTCTCCTCGGCGAGGGCGTACCGCTCCAGGCCGACGAGGACGCGCACCGGGCGCTGCTCCTCGCCGTCCTCGTCCGTCTCCCCGGACTGCCCGGCGGGTGCTCCCGGCTCCTCCAGGGCGTCCTGGAACGCCAGGGCGTCGCCCTCGGCGAGCGCGCTCTGCAGGGCGGCCTCCGGGTCCGGCACGCCTCGCTGGGCCAGGGCGGCCGTGAGCGCGGGCGCCTCCAGGGCGGTGTGACCGGCGATCGCCGCCTGCTCCAGCAGCCAGACCGTGACCGCCCGTCCGCGCCGCTCGTCGCCGGGGCCGCACTCCGCGCCGAGCAGGGCCCGCGCGAACCCGTCGGCCTGTTCGGGCCGCACCCCGGTGACCCGCAGCAACTGCCAGGGGTCGGCACGCAGGCGTTCCTCCGCGCCCTCGCCGAGCACGGCCGCGGCCTGCGCGGCGAGCGCGCCGGGCGCGCCGCCCTCGGCCAGCACCCGGCCCACCGCCTGGACGGTCCCCGGCGCCGGTCCGGCGGGAGCGGCGGCCGCCTCGGCCGGCACCGGCCTCGGGCGCCGCGGCTCCGGAGCCGTCCGGCGGGGAGCGGGCTCCGCCTCGCCGAAGACCGCCGCCACCGGCTTCTCGCCGCTCTCCACGGCCCGTACGGCCGCGAGCAGGTCGGCCGCCGGGCCGCTCAGCTTGCCGCCGCTCTCGACCGGACCCCTCCTCTCGGCCTTCCGCCGCTCGATGCGTTCCCGCTCGATCCGCTGGGCCGCCAGCTCCGCCTCGGCCTCGGACAATGCCGAGGCCGACGCCCCGGCCGGCTCCGGGGCAGCCTCCCCGGCCTCCCCGGCGCCGTCTTCCGCCGGGCCGGCACCGTCGCCCGGGCCCGCGTCGCCCCCCGCATCTGCCCCGTCCCCGCCCGAGCGGGCGTCCGCCGGGGCGCTTCCGCCCTCGTGCGCACCGCCCCCGGCGCCCGCGCCCGGTCCGGGATCCGCTGCACCGCTGTCGTCGGCACCCGCGCCCGGGTCCGGGGCGCCCCTGCCCCGTCCCGCCGGTCCGGTGTCCGCGCGCCCGGCCTCCCCGGCGCCGCCCTCGGCCGCGGTGCCCGGCGTCCCCGCCTCGGCTTCCTCCGTGGTCTCCGGGTCCGTGCTCACAGCGTGCTCCAGTCGTGATCGGGATAGCGGTGCACAGGCGCCGACACGTCGTCGAGCGCCCGGCAGATCTCGTCAGGAAGACTAAGCGTCTCCACTGACAACGCCGCCGTGAGCTGCTGTGCCGTGCGCGCGCCCACGATCGGCGCGGCCACGCCGGGCCGGTCCCGGACCCATGCGAGGGCCACCTCCAGGGGTGTCACCGCCAGTCCGTCGGCGGCCGTCGCCACGGCGTCCACGATGCGGCTCGCGGTGTCGTCGAGATACGGCGCGACGAACGTCGACAGATGCCCCGAGGCGCCCCGCGAGTCCGGCGGCGTCGAGGTGCGGTACTTGCCCGTCAGCACGCCCCGGCCCAGGGGCGAGGAGGGCAGCAGGCCGATGCCCAGGTCGAGGGCGGCCGGCAGGACCTCGCGCTCCACGCCCCGCTGGAGCAGCGAGTACTCCAGCTGCGCGCTCGCCAGCCGGGTGCGCGCACCCGGCGCCGCGAGCTGCCAGGTCGCCGCCTTGGCGAGCTGCCAGCCGCAGAAGTTGGACACGCCCGCGTAGCGCACACGGCCGCTGCTGACGGCCAGGTCCAGCGCCTGGAGGGTCTCCTCCAGCGGGGTGTCCGGGTCGAAGGCGTGGACGTGCCACAGGTCGACGTAGTCGGTGCCCAGACGGGCCAGGGAGGCGTCCAGGGCGGCCAGCAGGTGCCCGCGGGAGCCGTCGAAACGGCGGTCCGGATCGGGCACGCTGCCCGCCTTCGTCGAGACGACGAGGTCCCGGCGGGGCACGAGGCCCTCCATGAGCCGCCCGAGCAGGTACTCCGCCTCGCCGTCGCCGTAGACGTCGGCGGTGTCGACGAGGGTGCCGCCGGCCTCCCAGAACGTCTTCAGCAGGCCCGCGGCGTCGTGCTCGTCGGTGTCCCGGCCCCAGGTCAGGGTGCCGAGGCCGATGCGGGACACGCGCAGGCCGGTACGGCCGAGATGCCTCTGCTCCATGGACGCCGAGATTACTGGCCACCGGCGGCGCCGTGGGGTCCCTGTGGACAACCGGCGTCCGCACGTCCGAGGGGGCCGGGAGCGCGAGGCCGGCCGGACATGAGACGGACGTCGCCACGCCACCGCCTGCCGTAGCGCGCGCCCCCGCGCTAGGGTCTCCCGCACAGGGACGTTACTGATCGGTAAGGGGAAGCGGCATGAGGCTCGGGATCAACCTCGGCTACTGGGGCGCCGGCATGGACGCGGACAATCTGGCCGTCGCCCGGGAGGCCGACCGGCTCGGATACGCGGTGTGCTGGGCGGCCGAGGCCTACGGGTCGGACGCGGCCACCGTGCTCGCCTGGGTCGCCGCGCAGACCGAGCGCATCGACGTCGGCTCGGCCATCTTCCAGATCCCGGCCCGGCAGCCCGCGATGACCGCGATGACGGCCGCGACGCTGGACTCGCTGTCCGGTGGCCGTTTCCGCCTCGGGCTGGGCGTCTCCGGCCCGCAGGTCTCCGAGGGCTGGTACGGGGTCAGGTTCGACAAGCCGCTCGCCCGGACCCGGGAGTACGTCGAGATCGTGCGGAAGGCCATGACGCGGGAGCGGCTGACCCACGACGGCGAGCACTGGACGCTGCCCCTGCCCGGCGGTCCGGGCAAGCCGATCAAGCTCACCGTGCACCCGCAGCGCGAGCACATCCCGCTGTACATCGCCGCCATCGGACCGAAGAACCTGGAGCAGACCGGCGAGATCGCCGACGGGGCGCTGCTGATCTTCCCCTCCGCCGAGCACCTCGGGGAGACCGCGGTCAAGCACCTGAGCGCCGGGCGCGCGAAGGCCGGCAAGACCCTGGAGGGCTTCGACGTCTGCCCGACCCTGCCGCTCGCCCTCGGCGACGACAAGGACGTGGCACGGCTCGCCGACACCTTCCGCCCCTACACCGCCCTCTACGTCGGCGGCATGGGAAGCCGCAAGCAGAACTTCTACAACCGGCTCGCCGCCCGCATGGGCTACGAGCGGGAGGCCGCCGAGATCCAGGACAGGTACCTCTCCGGCGACAAGCAGGGCGCGGCGGCCGCCGTGCCGCACGAGCTCATCGACCGGACCACGCTGCTGGGCTCCGTCGACCGCATCGCGGACCGGATGAAGGCCTATGCCGCGGCCGGGGTCACCACCCTGACACTGGCCCCCGCGGGCTTCACGCTCGACGAGCGGATCGCCGCGCTCCGCGCCGGCACCGAGGCACTGGAGCGCGCCGGCCTGGCCTGACGCGGGACCGGCCGGCGAGGGCGGCGCGCACGCCCGGGGGCCCGAGGCGCGTCCGGGGGAGTCCTGCGGCCGTGGTGGGGGCTCGGGGGTCTTCCCCGCCACGGCCGTCACGCAGCACAACGCGCCCGGGCCCGCGTGGTTACGCACGACGCGGGCGCCGGGCCGTCGGCCGTTCGGAGCAGCCGGCCCGCGCACCTGTTGCGGGGCCCCGGGGGTGCGGTTTGACTCGTCTCCGCGCGGACCTGCAGAGAGGGTGCCCCCACGATGTTCTCGGCCAAGAGCCTGTTCCAGGAGATCTTCGACAACGACGAGTCGTTCCGGCTGTTCTGCTCCATCGCGGCGAGCGGGGAGGCGCAGGGCGGATGGGAGAACGGCCGCATCGCCGCTCTCGTGCCCGCGGGCGAGTACGGCCTCGCACCCAAGATCGCCCGCCATGGAGCGGACGAGGACAAGCACGGCCGCATCTTCCGCGCCCTGCTGAGGAAGCGCGGTCTGCGACCGGTTCCGGTGCCCGCCGACACCGACTACACGATGCTCCTGGAAAGGCGGGGCATCGGCCTGTCCCACGACAGGCTGAACGCCGACGAGCCGCTCACCGTCGAGGACATCGTCACCTACCTCGCGCACAGCCGGGTCACCGAGCAGCGGGCCTGCGAGCAGATGCGGCTGCTGCGCCGGTACTTCGGCGACCACCCGGAGATCGGCAAGGCGGTCCGGATGATCTCCGACGACGAGGAGAACCACCTCGCGTACGCCCACGAGGAACTGCTGCGCCTCACGTCCGCCGGGCACGGCCCGTTCATCCGGCGGACCCTGCGCGCGTGCGCCCTGGCCGAGATCCGAGTCCACCGGGACGTGAGCCTGGCGGTGATGGCCCGCATGGGACGCATCCTGGGATGGCCGAGGCGCAAGTCGGCGGCCCTGGCGGCAGGTATCCGCGCGGTCCACCTCTACGAGCGGTGCGGGGGCCGGCGCCGGATGGTGCGCCTGCGCACGCCCCTGAGACGCGACGCCCTCGGCGGACCCGCCACCACGGCACCCGAGTACGTCTGAGCCGGGCGGGCGCGCGGCCCGGAGCTACAGCCAGCCCCGCCGCTTGAACAGCCGGTACAGCACCGCCTCCAGCACGGCCATCACGACGATCACCACCGGATACGACCACGTCCAGCGCAGCTCCGGCATGTGCTCGAAGTTCATGCCGTAGATACCGGCGATCATCGTCGGGATCGCCGCCATGGCCGCCCACGCGGAGATCTTCCGCATGTCGTCGTTCTGCTGCACGCTGATCTGCGCGAGATGCGCGGAGAGTATGTCCGACACCAGCCGGTCCAGCCCCTCCACCGACTCGTTGACCCTGGTGAGGTGGTCGCTGACGTCCCGGAAGAAGGGCCGTGCCTTGTCCGCCACGAAGGGCACGGCCGTGCCGAACGCGCCGGTACCGCTGCCGGCCAGGCGGGACATGGCCGGGGCGAGCGGGCCCGTCGCCCGCCGGAACTCCGTGATCTGCCGCTTGAAGTTGTAGATCCGCGACGCGGTGTTCCGCGAACCGCCCTGCTCCGGCGTGAAGACCTCCGTCTCCAGCTCCTCCAGGTCCGTCTGCAGCTCGGTCGCCACGTCCAGGTAGTGGTCGACGGTCGTGTCCGCGATCGCGTACAGCACGGACGTGGGTCCCTTGCCCAGCATCTCGGGCTCCTGCTCCAGCCGGTTCCGCACGGCGCTCAGCCCGTCGCCCTCGCCGTGGCGGACCGTCACCACGAAGGAGTCACCGAGGAAGATCATGATCTCGTCGGTGGACACCGTGTCGCTCTGCGGCTCGTACACCACCGGTTTGAGGACCACGAACAGCGAGTCGTCGTACACCTCCAGCTTCGGCCGCTGGTGGGCCTTCAGCGCGTCCTCCACCGCCAGCGGGTGCAGCCCGAACTCCTGGCTGACCAGGTCGAACTCCTTCTGGCTGGGCTCGTGCAGGCCCACCCACACGAAGCCGCCGGCCGCCCGCGCCCCCGCGAGGGCGTCGGAGAAGTCGTCGGGACCCTCGGTGCGGTGCCCGTCACGGTAGACGGCGCAATCGACGATCACGGAACGTGTTCTCCTCTCGCCCGGCCTCCGCCGGATCTCCTGGTACGCCTACGCTGTCCGCATGCCCACGTTGATCCTCGTCAGGCACGGACGTTCCACCGCCAACACCGAAGGGCTGCTCGCCGGCTGGACGCCCGGCGTCGGACTGGACGAGCGCGGGGCCGCGCAGGCCGCCGCGCTGCCCGGCCGGCTCGCCGCGCTGCCGGTCGCCGAGGTCGTCACCAGCCCGCTGCAGCGCTGCCAGGAGACGATGCGTCCGTTCCTCGACGCCCGGCCCGGACTGACCGCGCACATCGACGAGCGGATCGGGGAGTGCCACTACGGGGACTGGTCCGGACGCAAGCTCGCCGATCTCAAGGACGAGCCGCTGATGGATGTGGTGCAGGCGCACCCGTCGGCGGCGGCCTTCCCCGGGGGCGAGTCCATGCGGGCGATGCAGACGCGCGCCGCCGAGGCGGTGCGCGAGTGGAACGCGCGTGTGGAGCGCGACCACGGAGCCGACGCCGTGTACCTGATGTGCTCGCACGGCGACATCGTCAAGTCGCTCGTCGCGGACGCACTCGGACTGCATCTCGACCTCTTCCAGCGGATCTCCGTGGAACCGTGCTCCGTCACCGCGATCCGCTACACCCGGCTGCGGCCCTTCCTCGTACGGCTCGGGGACACCGGCGACTTCGCGTCCCTGGCGCCGCGCGAGGAGCCCGCGGGCGACGACGCACCGGTCGGGGGCGGCGCGGGCGCACCGTGATCGTCGGCCGCAGTAGGGTGAAGCGGTCGCGCCGAACCGCACCGCCCGGCGCCGGCAGCGGGACGGCGCGGTGCGGCCGGCCGGTTGCGAAGTCCATGTCGTTGTCACGACCCCACACGATTCCCATGGAGACAGGACGTGTCCCGTCAGGTGTTCCTCTACGACCCCCCGGACCGTTTCGTGGCCGGCACGGTCGGACTGCCCGGACGCCGTACGTTCTTCCTCCAGGCCACAGCCGGCCCCCGGGTGACCAGCGTGGCCCTGGAGAAGACCCAGGTCGCCGCGCTCGCCGAGCGCATGGACGAGCTCCTCGACGAGGTCGTACGCCGTAGCGGGGGCAACGCGGCCGTGCCCGCCGTGGCCCCCGCCGAGGTGGCCGACACCGCTCCGCTGGCCACCCCCGTCGAGGAGGAGTTCCGCGTCGGCACCATGGCGCTGGCCTGGGACGGCGAGGAGCAGCGCATGATCGTCGAGGCGCAGGCCCTGGTGGAACTCGACGCCGACTCCGAGGAGGACCTCGCCGAGGCCGAGGAGCGGCTCCTGCAGGATGAGGAGAACGGCCCCCCGATGCTGCGGGTCCGGCTCACCGGCGCGCAGGCCCGGGCGTTCGCCAAGCGCGCCCTGGACGTCGTCAACGCCGGGCGGCCGCCGTGTCCGCTGTGCAGCCTCCCGCTCGACCCGGAAGGACACGTATGTCCGCGCCAGAACGGATACCGTCGAGGGGCGTGACGGCGGGGCCGGTTCCCGCCGGCTCCGCCGCCGGATCCGTGCCCGGGCCCGGCCCCTCGGCCGTGGCGGCCGATCCGGCTCCGCGCGGTTCCGCGGCCCCGGCCGGCCCCGCCGAGCTGCTCGCCAAGGGGGAGCTGACCGTGCGCGGGCGCATCCGCGACGCGTCCAACGCGGCGCTGTTCTGCACGGTGACGTACGGGGGCCGGGAGGCGTCCTGCGTCTACAAGCCCGTCGCCGGGGAGCGTCCGCTGTGGGACTTCCCCGACGGCACGCTCGCCGGGCGCGAGGTGGCCGCCTGGGAGGTCTCCGAGGCCACCGGCTGGGGGCTCGTGCCGCCCACCGTGCTGCGTGACGGACCGTACGGCGAGGGGATGTGCCAGCTGTGGATCGACGTCTCGCCCGACGGCGAGCTGCTCGCCCTCGTGGACGGCGAGGAGGCCGCGCCCGGCTGGAAGGCCATCGGCCTCGCGGACGTCGGTGAGGGCCGCACCGCGCTGCTGGTGCACGCCGACGACGAGCGGCTGCGCCGGCTGGCCGTGCTGGACGCGGTGATCAACAACGCGGACCGCAAGGGCGGCCATCTGCTTCCCGCCGCCGGGGGCAGGCTGTACGGCATCGACCACGGCGTCACCTTCAACGTCGAGGACAAGCTGCGGACCCTGCTGTGGGGGTGGGCGGGGGAGCCGCTGACCGCGGAGGCCGTCGGCGTGCTGGCCGCGCTGCGGGACGCGCTGGAGCCCGGCGCGAGCCTCGCCGCCCGGCTGGCCGAACTGATCACCTCCGCCGAGGTCGAGGCCACGCGCGGGCGTGTCGAGGCGCTCCTCGCCTCCGGCAGGCACCCGGAGCCCGGTGGCGAGTGGCCGGCGATTCCCTGGCCGCCGGTCTGACAGCACGGGGGCCGGTGCCGCGCAAGAGCGCCGTATCGGCCGTCCTGACCGATCCGGTTCGTAGACGGGACCGCGGTCCGGTTAGGCTCATGACATGCATGCCTGGCCCGCTTCCGAGGTCCCCGCCCTGCCTGGTCAGGGCCGCGACCTCAGGATCCACGACACCGCGACCGGCGGTCCGGTCACCCTGGACCCCGGTCCCGTCGCCCGTATCTACGTCTGCGGCATCACGCCGTACGACGCGACCCACATGGGTCACGCGGCGACCTACAACGCGTTCGACCTCGTTCAGCGCGTGTGGCTCGACACCAAGCGGCAGGTCCACTACGTCCAGAACGTGACCGACGTCGACGACCCCCTGCTGGAGCGGGCGCAGCGCGACGGTGTCGACTGGGTCCGGCTGGCGGAGCAGGAGACGGCCCTGTTCCGGGAGGACATGACCGCCCTGCGCATGCTGCCGCCGCGGCACTACATAGGAGCCGTGGAGGCCATACCGGGCATCGTCCCGCTGGTCGAGCGGCTGCGGGACCTCGGCGCGGCCTACGAACTCGAGGGGGACGTCTACTTCTCCGTCGAGTCCGACCCGCGCTTCGGTTCGGTGTCCCACCTGGACGCCGCCGCGATGCGGCTGCTGACCGCCGAGCGCGGCGGCGACCCGGACCGGCCCGGAAAGAAGAACCCGCTCGACCCGATCCTGTGGATGACCGCCCGTGAGGGCGAGCCCAGCTGGGACGGCGGCTCGCTCGGCCCCGGCCGGCCCGGCTGGCACATCGAGTGCGTGGCCATCGCGCTCGACCACCTCGGCATGGGCTTCGACGTGCAGGGCGGCGGCTCCGACCTCACCTTCCCGCACCACGAGATGGGTGCCTCGCACGCCCAGGTGCTGACCGGCGAGTTCCCGATGGCCAAGGCCTACGTGCACGCCGGCATGGTGGCCCTCGACGGCGAGAAGATGTCCAAGTCCAAGGGGAACCTGGTCTTCGTCTCGCGGCTGCGGCGCGACGGCGTGGACCCGGCCGCGATCCGGCTGACGCTGCTCGCCCACCACTACCGGTCGGACTGGGAGTGGACCGACCAGGTGCTGCGGGACGCCGTCGCACGCCTCGACCGGTGGCGCGCGGCCGTCTCCCGGCCGGACGGTCCCTCCGCCGACGCGCTCGTGGAGGAGATCCGCGACGCCCTGGCCGACGACCTGGACGCCCCGGCGGCCCTCGCCGCGGTCGACCGCTGGGTGGCCCTCCAGCAGGAGCGGGGCGGCGAGGACACCGGCGCGCCCGGCCTGGTCTCCCGGGCCGTGGACGCCCTGCTGGGCGTGGCGCTCTGACGAACGCCGGCGGTGCCGGGCGCGAAGCGGAGTGTGCTTCGCGCCCGGCGCCCCCCACGTGTGGCGGGCGCCCCGACGGCCGCCGTGTGCGCCGCTGCCGCCGGGACGGCGGGTAACGCGACCGTGGCGCCCGTCGCGCGGGGCGTGCGGCAGCACGAAGCCGCCGGGGCGGGCCACGACACCATCGGCGGGCGTGCGAGGGGGGCGGTGCGCGATCGGCGTACCGCCCCCTCTTAGGTCCTGGCCTGCGGCGTGTCAGTCCTCCGACGCGTCGCCGTCGTCCGCCTCGGGCTTCGGCGGCTTCGGGGGCCGGGTACGGCCACCGGGGTTGTCCCGCAGGTAGGAGCCGCCCTCACCGCTCTCCGTGGCGTGGCCGCCCGGCGTGCCGCCGCCGTCGCGGCGCCGCAGATAGCGCTCGAACTCGCGGGCGATCGCCTCGCCCGACGCCTCCGGCAGCTCGGCGGTGTCCCGGGCCTCCTCCAGCGTCTGGACGTACTCGGCGACCTCGCTGTCCTCGGCCGCCAGCTGGTCCACGCCCACCTGCCAGGCACGCGCGTCCTCCGGCAGCTCACCCAGCGGGATGCGCAGGTCGAGCAGGTCCTCCAGACGGTTCAGGAGGGCCAGCGTGGCCTTGGGGTTGGGCGGCTGGGAGACGTAGTGCGGGACGGCCGCCCACAGCGACACCGCCGGAACGCCGGCGTGCGTGCAGGCCTCCTGCAGGACGCCCACGATGCCCGTGGGGCCTTCGTACTTGGTCTCCTCCAGGTCCATGCGGCGGGCCAGGTCCGGGTCGGACGTGGTCCCGCTGATCGGGACCGGACGCGTGTGCGGGGTGTCGCCGAGCAGGGCGCCCAGGATGACCACCAGCTCCACGCCCAGCTCGTGCGCAAAGCCGAGCAGCTCGTTGCAGAACGAGCGCCAGCGCATGGACGGCTCGATGCCGCGGATCAGCACCAGGTCACGCGGCTTGTCGCCGCCGACCCGGACCACCGACAACCTTGTCGTCGGCCAGGTGATCTTGCGGACGCCGGCCTCCATGAACACCGTGGGCCGGTTCACCTGGAAGTCGTAGTAGTCCTCGGCGTCCAGCGCCGCGAACACCTCGCCCTTCCACTCCCGCTCCAGATGCGCGACCGCGGTGGAGGCGGCGTCGCCGGCATCGTTCCAGCCCTCGAACGCGGCCACCATGACCGGGTCGATCAGCTCGGGAACCCCCTCGAGCTCGATCACCCAGTGCCTCCTTCCGACGTGCCCTCGCGTACGTCACAACCTTACGGCGTGCGGCACATCCGCCCGCAGCCCCCTTGCACAGGGGAGTGAACGGATCACTGCCCCGTGGACCGGCCCGGAACACTTCGGATTCATCCGATCTGTGCGCGGCCACCGGCGAAGGCGACCGGGAACAGGCCCCCGGCGCGGCCTCATTCGTCCGACGACCGCCGTCCGGAGCGACGACGGGGACACGGCCTCACAGCGTGCCGCGCAGCCACTGCTCCACGCTCGCGATGTGCACGGTCGCCCATGAGCGGGCCGCCTCCGCGTCCCGGTCGCGCAGCGCCTGGAGGATGGCGCGGTGCTCGCGCAGCATCCGGCCGGCCGCGTCCTCCCGGGTCGGGTCCCGCAGCGCCCGGGCCCGCGCGGTGGGACCCGAGATGCCGTCGAGCAGCGAGCACAGCACGGAGTTGCCCGAGCAGCGCGCGATCCCCCGGTGGAACTCCACGTCGAAGGCGGCCAGTTCGGCCGTGGACGGCCGCATGCCGAGCGCGTCCAACCGGGCTGTCAGCGCGTCCAGTTGCCCCTCGCTGATACGCGCCGCCGCCATCGCCGTGGCGGCCGGTTCCAGGATGCGGCGCACGGCGAGGAACTCCGGCACCGTGTCGTCGCGGTGGAAGTCGACGACGAAGCTCAGCGCCTCCAGCAACAGGTGGGGGGCCAGGCTGGTCACGTACGTGCCGTCGCCCTGGCGCACGTCCAGGACACGGATCAGCGACAGGGCCCGCACCGCCTCCCGCAGGGAGTTGCGTGACAGGCCCAGCTCGGCGGCCAGTTCGCTCTCCCTGGGCAGCCGGTCCCCGGGCCGCAGCGCGCCGGAGACGATCATCGCCTTGATCTTCTCGATCGCCTCGTCGGTCACTGCCATGGCCGGGCCCCTCACCGAGACATCGGACGTTGACCGAAGTATGGACGGGTGACCCCGCGAAGGGGAGGGGCACGAACGGGCCGCGGCACGGCTGCGGCAGCCCAGCGGCACCGCCCGGCCGCGGGGGGCGTACGCCGGCGGGGCGGCCCTGTGCGCCAGGAGCCGCCCCGCCCGCGCCGCCGGCTCCCCGTGTGCAGGGAGCGGGCTCTCAGCGCTGCCCGGTGGTCACTTGTTGTCGAGCAGGTCCTGGACCTTCGACCGGACCTCGTCCGTGGCCAGGCCGCGGATCGTCAGCGTCGTACGGCGGCGCAGCACGTCGTCCGCCGTCTCGGCCCACTCGTTGTCCCGGGCCCAGACGACCTGCGCCCAGATCTCCGGGGCGTCCGGGTGGACGCGCTCGGCCAGTTCCGGGCTCTCGTTGGCCAGCCGGGCGATGTCGAACGCCAGCGAGCCGTAGTGGGTCGCCAGGTGCCTGGCGGTGTCGGCGGCCATGCGCGGGCCCGGCGCCGGGCGGTCGACCAGCAGACGGTGCGCGACGGCGCGCGGGTTGGCGATGCCCGGCAGCGGCAGCTTCTTCGGCAGCGAGGCGATCGGCTCGAAGTCGTCGCCGAGCGGGTGACCCGGCAGCGCCTCCAGCTTCTTCATGACCGTACGGCCGATGTGGCGGAAGGTCGTCCACTTGCCGCCCGCGACGGACAGCATGCCGCCCCTGCCCTCGGTCACGACGGTCTCGCGCTTGGCCTTGGCGGTGTCGCCGGGGCCGCCCGGCAGCACCCGCAGGCCGGCGAAGGCATAGGTGATCAGGTCACGGCTGAGCTGCTGGTCGCGGACGGAGAAGGCGGCCTCGTCGAGTATCTGCGCGATGTCCTTCTCGTCGACCGCGACGTCCGCCGGGTCGCCCTCGTACGCCTCGTCGGTCGTGCCGAGCAGCAGCATGTCCTCCCAGGGGAGGGCGAAGGTGATCCGGTACTTGTCGATCGGGGTGGCGAGCGCCGCCTTCCACGGCGAGGTGCGCTTGAGCACCAGGTGCGCGCCCTTCGACAGGCGGATGGAGGGCGCCGCGTTCGGGTCCTCCATCCGGCGCAGGTGGTCGACCCACGGGCCGGTCGCGTTCAGCACCAGGCGGGCGTCGACCCCGAACTCGTCGCCCGACAGGCGGTCCTTGAGCTCGGCGCCGGTGACCCGGCCCTGGGTGAAGCGCAGGCCGGCGACCTCGGCGTGGTTCAGCACGACCGCGCCCGCCTCGACGGCCGCGCGGACCGTCATCAGCGCCATGCGCGCGTCGTTCATCTGGTCGTCGCCGTAGACGGCCACGGCCTTGAGGTTCTCGGTGCGCAGCTCGGGTACGTCCTGAGCGGCCTTCGCCGGGCTCAGCAGGTGGCCCACGCCGTCACCGAAGGCGGAGAGCGCGGAGTAGGCGAAGACGCCCGCCCCGAGCTTCGCCGCGCCGTGCGGGCCGCCCTTGTACACGGGGAGGTAGAAGGTGAGCGGGTTCGCCAGGTGGGGGGCCACCTGGCGGGAGACCGCACGGCGCTCGAAGTGGTTCTCCGCCACGAGCTTCACCGCGCCGGTCTGCAGGTAGCGCAGACCGCCGTGGAGCAGCTTGGAGGAGGCGGAGGAGGTGGCGCCGGCGAAGTCGCCGGCGTCGACCAGGGCCACCCTGAGGCCGGACTGCGCGGCGTGCCAGGCGGTGGAGATGCCCAGGATGCCGCCGCCGATCACGAGGAGGTCGTACGTCGCCTTCGCAAGCTGCTCCCGGGTCTCGGCGCGGCTCGGGTTGGAACCGGAGGCCGGGTGGGTCCCCAGGGCAGGCACGGACTGCAGGGTGGACTGACTGGTCATTGCGGTTACTTACTCCTCGTCGGTTTCGTCGGCGATCCAGCCCATGGTCCGCTCGACGGCCTTGAGCCAGTTCTTGTACTCACGGTCGCGGGCTGCCGCTTCCATGCGGGGGGTCCACTCGGCGGCCCGGCGCCAGTTGGCGCGCAGGTCGTCGGTGCTGTTCCAGAAGCCGACGGCGAGGCCGGCGGCGTAGGCGGCGCCGAGGCAGGTGGTCTCGGCGACCATCGGACGCACCACGGGGGCGTCCAGGAAGTCCGAGAGCGTCTGCATCAGCAGGTTGTTGGAGGTCATGCCGCCGTCGACCTTGAGGGCCGTCAGCTCCACACCGGAGTCCTTGGTCATGGCGTCGGCGATCTCCCGCGTCTGCCAGGCGGTGGCCTCGAGGACGGCGCGCGCGAGGTGCGCCTTGGTGACGTACCGGGTCAGGCCGGCGATCACACCGCGGGCGTCGGAGCGCCAGTACGGGGCGAACAGACCGGAGAAGGCCGGCACGAAGTAGGCGCCGCCGTTGTCCTCGACCGAGAGCGCGAGCGTCTCGATCTCGGCGGCGGTGGAGATCAGGCCCATCTGGTCGCGCATCCACTGCACCAGGGAGCCGGTGACGGCGATCGAGCCCTCCAGGGCGTAGACCGGCTTGGCCTCGCCGATCTGGTAGCCGACCGTGGTCAGCAGGCCCGAGTAGGAGTTGATGATCTTGTCGCCGGTGTTCATCACCATGAAGGTGCCGGTGCCGTAGGTCGACTTGGTCTCGCCCTCGGAGAAGCAGGTCTGGCCGAACAGGGCCGCCTGCTGGTCGCCGAGCGCGGAGGCGACCGGGATGCCGCCGAGCAGGTCGCCCAGCTTGCCGCCCTTGATCTCGCCGTAGACCTCGGCGGAGGAGCGGATCTCGGGCAGGATCTGCGCCGGCACGCCGATCGACTCGCAGATTCTCTGGTCCCACTCCAGGGAGTGCAGGTTCATGAGCAGCGTGCGGGAGGCGTTGGTGACGTCGGTGACGTGCCTGCCGCCGTCGACACCGCCGGTCAGGTTCCAGATGACCCAGGTGTCCATGGTGCCGAAGAGGATGTCGCCCGCCTCGGCGCGCTCACGCAGGCCGTCGACGTGGTCGAGCAGCCAGCGGGCCTTGGGGCCGGCGAAGTAGGAGGCCAGGGGCAGACCGGTCTCGCGGCGGAAGCGGTCCTGGCCGACGTTGCGGCCGAGCTCCCTGCACAGGGCGTCGGTGCGGGTGTCCTGCCAGACGATGGCGTTGTGGACGGGCTCACCGGTGTTCCTGTCCCACAGCACGGTCGTCTCGCGCTGGTTGGTGATGCCGATGGCCTTGATGTCGTCGCGGGTGATGCCGGCCTTCTCGATGGCTCCGGCGACGACCTCCTGGACGTTGGCCCAGATCTCGGTGGCGTCGTGCTCGACCCATCCCGGCTTGGGGAAGATCTGCTCGTGCTCCTTCTGGTCGACGGAGACGATGCGGCCGTCCCGGTCGAAGACGATGCAGCGCGAGGACGTGGTGCCCTGGTCGATGGCGGCGATGAACGGGCCGTGGCCGTGGGATGCGATGCCGGCGGTGTGGGCGTCGGTCACTGTGTGCTCCAGAGAGTTCCGTGGTCCGGGGGGCTTGTCTGTACGAAGCGTGGTGTGCCGCTCAGGAGGTTGGACGCGGCCGCGCTTCCTAGGCGAAGACGACGTTGTAGATGCCTGCGGCGATCGCGCCGCCGATGAGCGGACCGACCACCGGGATCCAGGCGTAGCCCCAGTCGGAGCCGCCCTTGTTGGGCAGGGGCAGCAGGGCGTGCACGATGCGCGGACCGAGGTCACGGGCCGGGTTGATCGCGTAGCCCGTCGGGCCGCCGAGCGACAGACCGATGGAGACGACCACGAGGGCGGTGATCAGACCGCCGAGGACGCCCAGGCCGTTGCCCTCGGCGTTCAGGCCCTGGGTGAGCACGGCGAGCAGCAGCACCACGGTGCCGATGATCTCCGTGACGAGGTTCTGCACGGTGTTCCGGATCTCCGGACCGGTGGAGAAGATGCCGAGGACGGGGCCGGCGCCCTTCTCCTGGGCCTCGACGGCCTTCGTGGTGGTGGCCTGCGCGCCCGGGCCGCCGACGATCTCCCGGTCGGTCAGGTGGGCGTGGAACTGGCCGTAGTAGGCGGCCCACACCAGGGCCGCGCCGATCATCGCGCCCAGCATCTGGCCGGCGAAGTAGACCGGGACGTGGCCCCACCCGCCGTCCTTGATGGCGAGCGCCAGCGTCACCGCCGGGTTGAGGTGGGCGCCGGACAGCGGGCCCGAGATGTAGACCGCCGTCATGACGGCGAAGCCCCACCCGAAGGCGATGGCGAGCCAGCCGGCGTTGCGTGCCTTGGAGGCCTTCAGCGTCACGGCGGCGCAGACTCCGCCGCCGAGCAGAATGAGTATGGCGGTACCGATGGTCTCGCCGATGAAGATGTCGGAGCTGGACACCCGCGACTCCTTTGTCCTTCGTCCAGGGGTAGCTGAACCCCGAATCCCTCCGGGGGTCTTGCGCCCTCGGGGGTGAGAGCGAATCCGGCCACTGGCACTGCCACACCCTAACGCTTATTGCCGGTAGGTGTTCGACAATGCCGACCGATGGACGGGAGTCTTGCTCCGGGGTCAGGCGGGCGTCAAGAGGTCTGTTATCGAATGCACGATCGTTATTGATCGTCGCGAGTTATCGATCTCCCTGTCCGGTGCGGCGGCTGTACCGCACGGGTGTCCGACCGCTGTGTCCTGCCCAGCCGCACTCCCGGACATGCCGGAAACCGGGACCCCCAGGGCGTTCCGGTTCCCTTTTTTGTTCATGCCGTGTACGGGCCGCGCGCACCGGGGCCCGTCGATGCGGGGCCGCCGGGTCCCCGCCTGGTCGCGACTGCCGGCCGTGCCGCGGACGAAGAGGCCGTCCACGTCGTAGCCGTCGTACTCGAGGTTGTACCTCGTCGGCGCCTTGAGGATGCCCGGGCGGGCCGTGACGAAGA
>NZ_JBSFNN010000039.1:0-61529 GCF_053587115.1 Streptomyces sp. NPDC003697 | reverse complement strand
AGTCGACAGAGAGATGGTGCTCTCAACCAGCGTGGAGCAGCGAGCCCCCAATGTCACGGCTAGGGCCGGGGGCCGCACGGCCCCCGGTGTCTGCGGCACCGGTCCCCCGTGTGCCGCGGCCCGCGCGCGCACCGACCGCGCCGGAGGGAACCCGCTCGGGCCGTCGGCCCTGAACGGTGCGCCGTCGGGCCGTGCCCCGTCCGCGCCCAGGAGCCGCGCGTCCCCGTGTCTGCGCTCCCGTCCGGCAGGTCGCCGGCTCCCCCGCGTCGCCCCGTCCAGCAAGGGCCCTCCCCTTCCCCGCACCGGCGGCCGTCGTACGCACATCGTCCCGGCCGCGCGACGGCCGGCCGCGGCATTCACGCCCCAGCCGGCCGTCCCTCGCTCCGTCCTCCTCAGAGAGGAGTACCCGGGTCGCCGGGTTCCCCTTCCTGGTCCTCACCCTCCCGTTCCGGCCCGGACCTCTCCCCCGCCTCGACGCCTTCCAGGGGCGTGCCGGCCCGCGTTCCCCGCTCCTCCTGGTAGCCCTCCGCGGCACTGGCCGTACCGGGGATCGTGCGCTCCTGCTGGTCGCTCTCGGCGCCCGAGAGGGCGCCGGACTCCTCGGAGCTGCGCGCCCGGTCGAAGCGGTCACCCCGACGGTCGTCGCCACCGGTCATGTTCGTCCTCCGGAAACGGGCGCCGCCGCGCGGGCGGCCCGTTCACCGCGCCGGTCCGTGCTCGTCCGGCCGTCCGCGTACCGTGAGCAGGTCGTCGCGTTCGGCCAGCGCCTCCAGCGACAATGTGCGGTAACCGGCCTCCTCGAACAGGACGGTGATGCGGTCCCCGTCCTCGCTCAGCACGGTACCGTCGCCCCACTGCCCATGGCGCACCTGCGCGCCGGCCGGGTACTCGGCCGCGGCGGGGTGCACGGGCCGACCGCTCGCGGCGGTGTCCTCGTCCGCCCCCTCGGCGGCCCGTTCGTCGCACACGTCGCAGTTGCCGCACGGCGCCTGGTGCTCCTCACCGAAGTAGCCGAGCAGGAAGTGGCGCCGGCAGCCGGTCGTCTCGGCGTACGCGCGGGCCATGTCGACGCGGGTCCGGTCGGTGCGGTGGTGGGCCTCGGCCGTCCGCGCGGCCTGTTCCACCGCGTCGGCGGCGGGCGTGCCGGCGACGGGCCTGACCTCGCCGTCCTCGCCGGTGGCGACGGTGCCGGCTTCCTCCAGCAGGTTCACCGCCGCGGTGACCCGGTTGCGGGACAGGCCGGTGTCCTGGCGCAGCTCCTCCAGGCCGGCGGGGTCGTGCCGGTGGTCGTGGACGGCGTCGGCGACCTCGGCGACCGTGTCGCGGGCGGGGGTGCGGCCGGCGAAGTAGGTCTGCATGCCGGTGTCCTCCGGCCGGTAGTGCAGTACGGCGAGGGCCGGCTCCCCGTCCCGGCCGCACCGGCCGATCTCCTGGTAGTAGGCGTCCAGCGAACCCGGCAGCGCCGCGTGCAGCACGAACCGGACGTCCTCCTTGTCGATGCCCATCCCGAACGCCGAGGTGGCCACCACGACGTCGGCCTCCCCGGAGAGGAAGGCGTCGTGGATCCGCTCCCGTTCGGCGGCCTTCATACCGGCGTGGTAGGCCTCGGCAGTCAGCCCGAGGGAGGCCAGCTCGGCGGCGTAGCGCTCGGTGTCCTTGCGGGTCGCCGCGTAGACCAGGCCCGGTTTCGGCTCGGCGGCGGCCCGCTCGGTCACGGCGCGGCGCCGGTCGTCCTCGTCCTGGAAGCGGCGCACCTCCAGCCGGATGTTCGGCCGGTCGAAACCGGTCACCAGCACCCGTGGACCGCTCATGCCCAGCCGCTCGGCGATGTCCTTGCGCACGGGCGGGGCGGCGGTCGCGGTCAGCGCCAGCACCGGGGGCCGCCCCACCCGCCGCACCGCCTGCTCCAGGCGCAGGTAGTCGGGGCGGAAGTCGTGCCCCCAGGAGGACACGCACTGCGCCTCGTCCACCACGAACAGGGCGGGCCGGGCCGCGGCCAGCCGTTCCACCACGTCGTCCTTGGCCAGTTGCTCGGGCGAGAGGTACACGAACCGGACGCCGCCCTCCTCCACCGCCTCCCAGGCGGCCCTGGTCTCCGCCGCGGAGAGGTCGGAGTTCACGGCGACGGCGCCCGGGGCCCGGTCGCCCCCGGGCAGCCCGGCCATCTGGTCCCGCTGCAGCGCCAGCAGCGGCGACACCACGACGACCGGGCCGGACAGCAGGACGCCGGGGACCTGGTAGACGGCCGACTTGCCCGATCCGGTGGGCATGACGATGAGGGTGTCCCGGCCCTCCAGCACGCTCTGCATCGCCGCCAGTTGCTCCGGCCGCAGCGTCTCCCAGCCGAACACCTCCGCCGCCGTCTCCCGCAGGCGCGCGTCACGCCGCTGCGCCTCCTCAGGCTCACCGCCCACGACGATCTCTCCCTCGTTTCCCGCCGCGGGTGGCGACCGGGCGGCCCGGTTCGCGGCGCCCCCTGGGTACCCCGGTCGCCGACGCGCCAGTCCCCCGGTCCGACCGGCCGTCCGGCGGCGTCCGCCGAGCCGTGCGTGCGGGGTCGCGGGCCGTGTACGTGCGGGGTCGCGAGCAGCGTGCGGTACGCCGGTGCGGGCGCGGGCCCCGTGCGTCACCCGGCCGGCGGGAGCCGCCCGTCGTCCTCCGCGTCCTCGTCCAGGCGCGTGGGCAAGGGCGCGGTGGGCGGGAACTGCCCGTGCGGGGGCACGTCGAAGTGCACCGTGACCTTCTGGAAGCCCTTGTAGGACTCCGTGGCCGCGTAGGACCGGTAGGCCCGCAGGTCTCCCGGGCTGAGGTGCACACGGTCGGTGAACGGGCTCAGCAGACTGCGCGGCCACAACCGCAGGTACCGCACCGCGCCGATCTCCGCCGTGACGACGTACACCAGCGCCCCCAGGTAGAGCCAGGCCAGCAGGCCGAGCACGATGCCGAACATGCCGTACGTAGCGGTCGTGCCCCGCAGCACGTGCCCCACGTAGTACGAGCCGCCCCACTGGAGCACCTGCCAGGCGCACGCACCGCCGAGGGCCGAGCCGTACAGGAGCCGCAACGGCATCCGGCGCCGGGTCAGCAGCCGATAGCTGAGGAGCAGCAGCAGCGAGTTGAGTGCGACGGCCGCGAGCGCGACGGCGACGCGGACACCGCCCGCCGGCCGGGTGCCGAACACGCTGGCCGCCGACTCCGCCGAGGACAGCGCGGTGGTGACGCACAGGCCCAGCGCGAGCAGCGCGAGGAACTTCAGCCCCTTCAGCCGGGAGCGCAGCGGATCGGGGCGGGCGTGCCGCGGCACCGCGAAGATCTTGTTCAGGGCGTGCTGGACCGCCTGCGCCACACCGAGGGCGCCGTAGACGCTGCCCGCGATGCCCACGGCCATGGCGGTCGCGCTGCCGTGGAAGGAGTGGATGCTGTGCCCGATCTGGTCGCCGATCACCGGGAACTCGCTCAGCGCCGAGTTCAGCACCGCCTGCTGCATCCCGGGGTTGGCGCTGAGCACGGTGCCCAGCATCGCGACCAGGAAGAGCAGCAGCGGGAACAGGGAGATGAAGCCGTAGTACGTCAGCAGGGCGGCCAGGTAGGCGGCCTCGTCGTCGTAGAACTTGTACGCCACGGCCAACGGCAGGCCCGCCCAGCGGTGCCGTCGCTGGTATCGGTCCAGCCGGGCCAGCACGTCCATGCGCTCTCCCACACCGTCAGCCGGGGGCCGCCGATGGCGGGCTCCCTCTGGTCCGGTGCCCTGACCGGCAGTTTCCATGCCGTCGGAGTCAGTCGCCGGCCGGCTCCCCCGTCCCCTCCTCCGCCGTGGAGGCCCCTCGGTTCTCGCAGTTGTCACGGTGCTCGCGGTCCGAGGCCGGCCAGACGTACGGCAGGTCGTCGGGCACGTCGGGAAAGAGGGCGCGATAGGTGGCGGGGTCCTTGCGCACGAGCGCGGAGCGGTGGCTGCGGTGCACGGCGTCGTCGCCGAGCCAGGGCGGCAGCTCACCCGCCGCCGCCAGTTCGCTCTGGCCGCGCACGGCAGTGCCCGGACGGTACACGCCGAGGTCGGCGACCATCGTGGCCGCGCAGCTGTCCTGGTGCCCCTGCTCGCGCCAGACGCGGCAGACCTCCAGGCCGTAGCGGACCAGGGCCTCCTCGTACCCCGTCCACATGCGTACGGCCGGATGCCGCCGCCATCCGTGGCCGGGCACCGTCAGGCCGCGCAGCACCTGCAACGCCTCGACGCGCTGTTTGCCCAGTCTGCGGCGGTCGAGGGCCAGCGCGGACGCCGTGAAGTCGGGATACGGCAGGAAGGTCTGCATGGCGTCGTCCGCGGTGGGTGAGGCGTGGCCGGCCGGCCCGGGCGTTCCCCCGCCCCGCCACCGCGCCTTCCGCCCCCGTGGTGCGGCCCCGGGGGCCGGGCCACCCTCCGTTCCCCTGAACGGCCCACCACCAGTGGGGCGCAGGGGGCGAGTTCGCGTGAGAGGTGTGACGGTGGTGGAAGGAATGGCGCACGTGCGAGTCCGAGGACGGGTCCCCAGCGGCACGCCCGGACAAACCCGAGCAGACCCGAGGAGGCAGGATGCCCGAGGCGGTGGCCGAGGAGGGCGTGGCGTGCGCCGGTACCGGCGGCGAGGTCGCGTGCGCCGGTGCCCTTGTCGGCGAGGGCACCGCGCCGGCGGACGGCATCGGGCGGGCCTTCCGGCGGATCAGCGCGGTCGCCGACGCCGTCCTCTACGAGGGCTACCTGCTGTACCCCTATCGCCGGTCGTCACCCAAGAACCGGGTCCGGTGGCAGTTCGGTGTGCTTCTGCCGCGGGACTGGGTGGAGCGCGACGGACCGGTCGTCCCCGGCGTCTCGGGATCGGCCGAGTCCTGGTACCAGCAGACCGAGTGCCTGCTGCTGCCGGGCCGCCCGGGCGCGGTCGTCCACGTCGTGGTGCGCTACCTCCAGACGCAGCACAAGCAGGTCGAGACGGCCGACGGGGACGGTCGTCACCGTCCGGTCCAGTCGCTGCGGACGGCCGACGGGACGACCCACCTGACCTTCGAGGAGGCGGTGCCGCGCGAGGCCGCCCTCGCCGTCGCGCTGGACGACCTGCTGGACGGCGAGCGTGTCCTCGCGGTCCGGGCGGCGGCGGGCCGGGAGACGACGGTGCTGCCGGAGGGCGCCGGGCGGGTGGTCCGGCGCCGCCAGGAGGTGCGGGCGCGCACCGTCCTCGCGGCCGAGCGGCTTCCCGGCGGTGTCTGCCGGCTCCGGGTGCGCACCGAGCACGCGGGACGGGCGTGCGACCCGGGGGCGCCGCGGGACGAGGTGCTGCGCCGGGCGCTGGTCGCCACTCATACGCTCCTCGGCGGCGAGGGAGTGGAGTTCGTGTCGCTGATCGACCCGCCGGCGGGCCTGGTGGAGCAGGCGGGCGCGTGCCGCAACGCGTTCACCTTCCCGGTGCTCGGCGGTGAGCCGCCGGCCGGCGCCGGTGGTCCCGGCGCCGAGCCGGACGGCGGCACCGCGGCCGTCGTGCTCTCGGCGCCGATCATCCTCCCCGACCGGCCGCAAGTGGCGCCGGAGAGCCCGGGCGATCTGCACGACGCCGCGGAGATCGACGAGATCCTGACCCTGCGCACCCTGCTGCTGACCGACGAGGAGAAGCGCGAGGCACGCGCGACCGACGCGCGCGCCGCCGGCATCCTGGACCGGGTCGAGACGATGCCCCCGGAGGTCTTCGGCCGCCTGCACGGCGCGATCCGCTCCCTGGCGCCCGCCGCCCCCGCCACCGCCGCCCCCGCCGCCACCGGCGAGCGGCTCGCCTGGTGGCAGGAGGGCGCCGACGACGGGCTGTCCCCGGCGACCGACCCGGTCGTCGTCGACGGTGTGCCGGTGTGCGGCGGCAGCCGGGTGCGGCTGTGCCCGCGGGGCCGGGGCGCCGACGCGCAGGACATGTTCCTGGCCGGGCGGACCGCGCGGGTCACCGCCGTCTTCCGCGACGTCGACGGCGGCACGCACCTCGCCGTCACCCTCGACGACGATCCCGCGGCCGAGCTCAACGGCTGGTACGGCCGCTTCCACTACTTCCGGCCCGAGGAAGTGGAGCCGTTCCGGCCGGGGGACGCCGCCGGCGGGCCGCCGGCCCCGGCTCCCGCCGCACCCTGACCGCGGCACACGCCCGACTCCGAGACCCCCGGCAGCGGAGGCCGATCACATGACCACTCACAGCAGCACCACCGAAGTCAGCCGGCAGCCCAGCCGCGCCGAGGCGCGCCAGGGCTTCGACGAGATCACCATTCTCTGGATCTCCGAGGGCATGAGCTGCGACGGGGACACCGTCTCCCTCACGGCCGCCGGCCAGCCCGGCATCGAGGACGTCGTCCTCGGCCTGATCCCCGGCCTGCCGAAGGTGAACCTGGTCAACAAGGTCCTGTCGCCGAGCCTGGGCGGTGAGGACTTCCTCGCGCCCTACCGGGCGGCGGCACAGGGCGAGCTGGCGCCGTTCATCCTCGTCATCGAGGGGTCGGTCCCCAACCAGAACATCATCGAGGGCGACGGCTACTGGACGTCCTTCGGCAACGACCCCGACACCGGCCAGCCGCAGACCCTGAACTGGTGGATCGACCAACTGGCCCCCAGGGCCTGGGCGGTGGTGGCCGCGGGTACCTGCGCGACCTACGGCGGCATCCACGCCATGGCCGGCAACCCGACCGGTTCCATGGGTCTCGCGGACTACCTGGGCTGGGACTTCACCTCCCAGGGCGGCCTGCCGATTGTGAACGTGCCCGGCTGCCCCATCCAGCCGGAGAACTTCATGGAGACCCTGATCTGGGTGCTCTACCACGCGGCCGGTTCCGCTCCGCCGCCCCCGCTGGACCACATGCTGCGCCCGCAGTGGCTGTTCGGGAAGACCGTGCACGAGGGCTGCGACCGGGGCTCCTACTACGAGCAGGCCGGCTTCGCCAGGGACTACAACTCCCCCAAGTGCCTGGTGAAGACCGGCTGCTGGGGTCCCGTCGTCAACTGCAACGTGCCCAAGCGTGGCTGGATGGCCGGCCTCGGGGGCTGCCCGAACGTGGGCGGCATCTGCATCGGCTGCACGATGCCCAGCTTCCCCGACGCGTTCATGCCGTTCATGGACGAGCCCCCGGGCGGGACCCTGTCGTCGCTGGTCATCAGGCCCTACGGGGCCGTCGTCCGCCGCCTGCGCGGACTGACGAACGCCCTGGTGAACCACGAACCCAAGTGGCACCACAACAAGGACAGGCTGACGAGCGGTTACGACCCGCACTGGCGCGCCTGATGCCGCGAGGACCGCTCCTCCACACCCCACCACGGAACACGGACAGCGAGGGACAGTACCGCCGATGACCACAACCGAGTCCCGGCCCACCGGGCGCAAGCCCGCCCAGCTCGTGGACATGTCCTGGGATCCGATCACCCGCATCATCGGGAACCTGGGCATCTACACGAAGATCGACTTCGCCAACCGGGAGGTCGTGGAGTGCCACAGCACCTCGTCGCTGTTCCGCGGCTACTCGGTGTTCATGAAGGGCAAGGACCCGCGTGACGCGGGTTTCATCACCTCGCGCATCTGCGGCATCTGCGGCGACAACCACACCACGTGCTCCGACTACGCCCAGCAGATGGCCTACGGCGTCAAGCCGCCGCGGCTGGCCGAGCACATCGTCAACCTCGGCGAGGCGGCCGAGTACATGTTCGACCACACGATCTTCCAGGACAACCTGGTGTTCGTGGACTTCTGCGAGGCGATGGTCAAGGCCACCAACCCCGGTGTGCTGGCACGCGCCGAGCGCACCGACGCGCCGCGGGGCGAGATCCACGGCTACCGGACCATCGGCGACATCATGAAGGCCTTCAACCCCTTCGAGGGCGAGGTGTACCAAGAGGCGCTGAGGATGAGCCGCGTCACCCGGGAGATGTTCTGCCTGATGGAGGGACGGCACGTCCACCCGTCGACGCTGTACCCGGGCGGGGTCGGCACCATGCCGCAGCCGAACACGTTCACCGACTACCTCGCCCGGCTGATGCGGGTCGTCGACTTCGTCAAGAAGGCCGTCGCCATGAACGACGACGTCTTCGACTTCTTCTACGAGGCCCTGCCCGGCTACGAGGAGGTCGGCCGCCGGCGCGTCCTGCTCGGCTGCTGGGGTGCCTGGCAGAACCCGGACGTCGTCGACTACCGCTACGACACGATGAACGAGTGGGGCAGGGCGATGTACGTCACCCCCGGCATCGTCGTCGACGGGCAGCTGGTCACCAACAACCTCGTCGACATCAACCTCGGTCTGCGGATCCTGCTCGGCAGCTCCTACTACGAGGACTGGGTCAACGACCAGCCGTTCGTCACGCACGACCCGCTCGGCAACCCCGTCGACATGCGCCACCCGTGGAACCAGACGACCGTCCCGGTGCCGCAGAAGCGCAACTTCGACGAGAAGTACAGCTGGGTGATGAGCCCGCGGTGGTACCACCCGGAGACGGGCCAGCACCTCGCCCTGGACACCGGCGGCGGCCCGCTCGCCCGCCTGTGGTCGACCGCGCTGAGCGGGCTGGTCGACACCCCGTACGTCAAGGCCACCGGCAACAGCGTGCGCATCTCCCTGCCCAAGGGCGAGAAACTGCCGGAGACGACGCTGGAGTGGCGCATCCCGCAGTGGAGCAACACCATCGAGCGGGACCGGGCCCGGCCGTACTTCATCGCCTACGCGGCCGCCATGGCGCTGCAGTTCGTGGAGGAGGCCATGCAGCTGGTCCGGGCCGGGGAGACGAAGGTGTTCGAGAACTTCGAGGTCCCCGACGAGGCGATCGGCTGCGGCTTCCACGAGGCGGTGCGCGGCGTCCTGTCCCACCACCTGGTGATCCGGGACAAGAAGATCGCCAACTACCACCCGTACCCGCCCACCCCGTGGAACGCCAGCCCCCGGGACGTCTACGGCACCCCGGGACCGTACGAGGACGCCGTCCAGGGGCAGCCCGTCTTCGAGGAGAACGGCCCGGACGACTTCAAGGGTGTCGACATCATGCGCACGGTGCGCAGCTTCGACCCCTGCCTGCCGTGCGGGGTGCACATGTACGTCGGCAAGGGCAGGACGCTGACGACGCTGCACTCGCCGACGTACGGAGCCGACCGTGGCTGACGCCGGGCCGTCCCCGGCCGCCGGGGCCGCGCGTCTCACGGACCCGGCGGTCGAGGCGCGGCTGGCCCGGCTGGAGGAGCTGCTGGCGGGCATGGAGCACGCGCCGGGCCCGGCGGCCCGCCAGGCCGTCGAGACGGTCCGGCTGCTGACGGAGGTGTACGGCGAGGCGCTGGCCCGGGTCATGGACCGGGCGGACGAGAGCCTCGGCGGGCGCCTCGCCGACGACGAGCTGGTGGGTCACCTGCTGGTCCTGCACGACATCCATCCGGAGTCCGTCGAACAGCGGGCGGCGCGCGCGGTGGAACGGCTGCGGCCCGCGGTGCGGGAGCGCGGCGGCGACGTGGAACTCGTCGCCGTGGAGGGCCGGGTGGCGCGCGTCCGGCTGGCCGAGGGCGGCGGGTGCGGTGCCGGCTGCGGTGGCGGGACGGCGCCCGGCGTCACGGAGGCGGTCCGCGCGGCCGTGCTCGCCGTCGCTCCGGAACTGACGGCGGTGGAGCCGCTGCCCGAGACCCCGCGGTCCGCTGCTGTGGCGTTCGTGCCGCTGGACACGCTGGCGGTGCGGGCCGCGCCGCGGACGCAGGGGGCACGGTGAGCGCACAGGGCGCCGCAGGCACCAAGGGCACGGTGAGCGCGAAGGGCGCGGCGGGTGCGCTGGCCCGGCTCGTGCGCTCCCCGGCCGAGCAGGCGGCCGCGTGGGAGGAGGCGTGCGACCTGTGCGCCGCCCCCGTCCCCGAAGAGCACCGGCACCTGTTCGACACCGAGCAGCAGGAGCTGCGGTGCGCCTGCGGCCCCTGCTCGGTGCTGTTCGCCGCCGACGGCGCGGGCGGCGGCCGGCACCGGCTCGTCCCCCGGCGCCGCGTCCGGCTGCCGGGGGTGGACACCGCCGCCCTGGGCGTGCCGGTCGGGCTGGTCTTCTTCGTCCCGCACACCGACGGCACGGTCACCGCACAGGGGCCGAGCCCGGCGGGGGCCATGCGGTGGGAGGTCGACGCGGCCGGCTGGCGCAGGGCGGTCGCCGGATGCCCGGCGCTGGGCACCGTGGAACCCGAGGTGGAGGCGCTGCTGGTGAACACCGTCCACGGCCTCGACCACCACTGGATCGCGCCGGTCGACGACTGCTTCCGGATGGTCGCCCTCGTCCGGCGGGAGTGGCGCGGTCTGTCCGGCGGCGGCCGGGTGTGGCCGGCCCTCCAGCGGTTCTTCGAGGACCTCACCGAACGGTCATGAGCACGTACTCCGCCGCGCCGGCCGCGCGGGCGGCGGGCGGAGGCGAGGAAGGAGAGCCCCATGGGCACCATCAGAGTCGGCCGGCGTCAGGCGCGGCCCGACACCCCGACGCACGTGCGCGGTCTGCACCAGGGCAACAAGGGACCCTACGAGTACCAGACCGGGCACCAGGAGGACGGCACCTCCGACGCGCGACGCTCCACCGGGATCCACTGGAAGCGGCATGACACGCTCCTGGAGAGCATGCCGAACATCTCGCCGGGATGACTGTGACCGACGGCAGGAGGCGACCGGAATGAAGGTACGGACGACAGGGTGTCCGCCCGCGGCAGCCGCCGCGGACGCGGGCAGGAGAGCCGGGATGACCGCATGGCAGCTGGTGAAGATCCAGGCCGCCGTGGCGGGCGGCCTGGTGGTGGCACTGATCGCCTGGGAGATCCCCGGCATCGTGCGGGAGCTGAGGATCTGGCGCATGACCGGCGGCCTCCGCGCGAGCCGACGGTACCCGTGAGCCGGCCGTGCACGAACTGTCCATCGCGACCGCGATCGTGGAGCAGGCCGGTGAGTTCGCCCGGCGGGACGGTGCGGGTGCCGTCACGGCGGTGACCGTGCGGGTCGGAGAGCTGGCGGGTGTCGTGCCCGACGCCCTCCACTTCGCCTTCGAGGTGGCCCGCGACGGCACCGCACTCGCCGGGGCCCGGCTGGAGATCGAGCACGTCCCCGCACGGGCGTACTGCGACGGCTGCGCCGAGGAGTTCGCGGTGGGCATGCCCCCGCTGTTCTGGTGCCCGCGCTGCGACCGCGCCTGCGCGGAGCTGCGCAGCGGCCGGGAGCTGGAGATCACCGCCATCGAGCCGGTGCCGGCCGCGGCCCCGCCGTGAGCGGTGCGGGCACTCCCCGGTGCCGCCCGGCGAACCGCCGCGCCGCCGCCCGCCACGCAGTGCACTCACACCCGGACCCCGCCGGCGCCTGTCGCGCCGGCGGGGTTCCGTCGTGTGCGGGCGGTGCGGGTGCTCAGCAGATGCGGGGCAGCTGCTCCCCGAGCGGCAGGTCCACCACCCGCGTGCCGCCCAGGCCGGTGGAGACGACGACCATGCCGGGGTGCTCGGCGACGCACTCGCCGACGAGTGCGGCGCCGGTGCCCCGCGGGTGGGCGCGCATCGCCTCCAGCACGGCGTCGGCCCGCGCACGGGGCACGAAGGCGACCAGGCGGCCCTCGTTGGCGACGTAGAGCGGGTCGATGCCGAGGAAACCGCAGGCGTTGGCCACCGCCTCCGGGACCGGGAGGGCACGCTCGCTCAGCCGGACCCCGGTGCCCGAGGCGCGGGCGATCTCGTTCAGGGACGCGGCGAGTCCGCCGCGGGTGGGGTCGCGCAGCACGTGGACGTTGGGGGTGACGGCCAGCATCGCCGCCACGAGGTCCGCCAGCGGGGCGGTGTCGGAGGCGACCTCGACACCGAACTCCAGCCCCTCGCGCACGCTCATGATCGCCACGCCGTGCAGGCCGATCGGGCCGCTGACGATGACGGCGTCCCCCGGCCGGGCGCGCTGCGGACGGATGTCCACGCCGTCGGGGACGAGCCCGATGCCGGCGGTGGTGACGTAGACGCCGTCGCCGTGCCCGGCCTCGACCACCTTGGTGTCGCCCGTCACCACGGTGACGCCGGCCTCCTGGGCCGCCGCCCCCATGGCCCGCGCGATCCGGCCGACGACCTCCAGCTCGACGCCCTCCTCCAGCACGAAGGCCGCGGAGAGGCAGGCGGGCCGGGCGCCGCTCATCGCGAGGTCGTTGACGGTGCCGTTGACGGCGAGGTCGCCGAGGCTGCCGCCGGGGAAGAACAGCGGCCGCACGACGTAGGAGTCGGTGGAGAACGCCAGCGGGGCGCCGCCGAGGCGGAGGACGGCGGAGTCGGCGAGCCCGGCCAGGGTGGGGTTGCCGTAGGCCGGGGCGAAGACGTGCTCCATCAGTTCGGCCGACAGGGCGCCGCCCCCGCCGTGGCCCATCACCACGACACCCTGGTCGCGCAGGGGGGCCGGGCAGGTCCAGTTCGCGGGGTCGACGGGGGCGCCGGCCCGTGGATCAGCGAGCTCAGCCAACGGGGTTCCTCTCCTCCTGCGGAACGCGGGAGCCCTGCGGAACGCGGGAGCCCCGCGGGGCCGGGTCGTTCATCCGCCGGTACAGGTAGTAGGCGGCGCAGGCGCCCTCGTTGGAGACCATGGTGGCGCCGAGCGGGGTGCGCGGGGTGCAGGCGGTGCCGAAGGCGGAGCAGTCGGTCGGCTTGATCAGCCCTTGCAGGACCTCGCCGGCACGGCACACGGCGGGCTCCTCGGTGCGGATGCCGGTGACGTCGAAGCGGTGCTCGGCGTCGTAGGCGCGGTAGGCGTCCGACAGGCGCCAGCCGCTGGCGGGGATGCGTCCGATGCCGCGCCAGGACCGGTCGGCGACCTCGAAGACCTCCTCGATCATGCGCAGCGCGGCGGGGTTGCCCGCCTCGCGGACGGCCCGGGGGTAGGCGTTCTCCACGGTGTGCCGGCCGCGTTCGAGCTGGTGCACGGCGCAGCGGATGCCCTCGAGGATGTCCAGCGGTTCAAAGCCGGTGACCACGATGGGCACGCGGTGCCGGTCGGCCAGCTCGGGGTACTCGGCGGTGCCCATCACGCTGCACACGTGCCCGGCGGCGAGGAAGCCCTGCACCCGGCAGGACGGGGCCGTCATGATGGCCTCGATGGCCGGTGGCACCCGCACGTGGGACACCAGCATGCTGAAGTTGCCGAGGCCCAGGCGGCGGGCCTGGTGCACGGCCATGGCGTTGGCGGGTGCGGTCGTCTCGAAGCCGATGGCGAAGAAGACGACCTGGCGGTCGGGGTGCGCGCGGGCCAGCCGCAGGGCGTCGAGCGGGGAGTACACCACCCGTACGTCACCGCCCTCGCCCTTGACCCGGAACAGGTCCCGGCCGGTGCCCGGCACCCGCAGCATGTCCCCGAACGAGCAGAAGACGACGTCGGGGCGGGCGGCGATCTCCAGCGCCTTGTCGATGACCTCCAGCGGGGTGACGCAGACCGGGCATCCGGGGCCGTGGATCAGTTCCACCTCCTCGGGCAGCAACTGGTCGATGCCGTGCCGGATGATCGAGTGCGTCTGGCCGCCGCAGACCTCCATCAGCGCCCAGGGCCGGGTGACCGTGGCGCGGATCTCGTCCAGCAGCCGCCGGGCCAGCCGGGGGTCGTGGAACTCGTCGGTGTACTTCATCGGGCCTCACTCCCGCTCCCGCCGCGCTCCGCGCACTCCGCCGCCCGGGGGGCGTGCGGGGCGGCGGTCGCGGCCTGCTGCGACGCCTGCTCCCAGGCGTCGCCGAACTCCTCCTCCAGCAGTCCCAGTTGCTCGAACAGCTCCAGGGACGCCCGGGCCGACTCCTCGTCCAGACGCTGCAGGGCGAACCCGACGTGGACGATGACGTACTCGCCGACTTCTACATCGGGCAGGTATTCCAGACACGCCTGCTTGCGCACACCGCCGAAGTCGATCAGCCCGGTGAGCGGATCGGCGCGGTCGTCGATGGCCACGACTTTGCCGGGCACTGCCAAGCACATGGGTCACTCCGTCTCGTCGCTGTCTGGGCCGGCGGTGGTCCGGCGGCCCGGCCGGCCTTCCGGGTCCGGGCGTTCACCGGGCGGGTCCCGGGCCTCGCCCGTCCGGTCGCCGGTGTGCGGCGACCACGAGCTGGCCGAGGGCCAGCCCGCCGTCGTTCGGGGGGACTTCGCCGTGGCACAGCACGGTGCAGCCGTCCGCCGCGAGCAGCGCAGCGCACTCCTGCTCCAGCAGGCCGTTGGCGAAGACACCGCCGCTGAGCACGACGGTGGTCAGGCCGGTGGCGCGGCGGGCGTGCCGGCACATCTCCACGACGGCCCGGGCGACGCCGCGGTGGAAGCGCGCGGCGAGCACCGGTGCGGGGGTGCCGCGGCGCAGGTCGGCGAGGAGCTCCCGCAGCATCGGGGCCGGGTCGCAGCCGAGCGGACCCGGGCCGCCGGTCAGGCCGAAGGTGTACGCCGCCTTGTCCGCGTCCCGGGCCGAGGCGGCCGCGGCCTCCAGTTCCAGCGCGGCCTGCGCCTCGTGTCCCGCGCGGTGGCACACGCCGGCGAGTGACGACACGGCGTCGAAGAGCCGGCCCATGCTGGAGGTCGGCGCGCATGCCACCCCTCGCGTCAACTGCCTGCGCAGCACGGCCAGTTCCTCGGGGGCGCAGGCGGCGACGCTGGGCAGGCCGGGGTCCCAGGGCAGGCCGGCCGCCCACAGCCGGGCCAGGGCCGTGCGGCACGGGTTGGCCACGCCGGCGTCGCCGCCGGGCAGCGGTGCGGGGCTGAGGTGGGCCAGGCGCCGGTGGCCGGCGTAGTCGGCGAGCAGCACCTCGCCGCCCCAGACGGTGCCGTCGTCGCCGTACCCGGTGCCGTCGAAGGCGACGCCGATGACCGGTTCGGTGCCGTCCAGGCCGTGCTCAGCCATCGCCGAGGCGATGTGCGCGTGATGGTGCTGGACGAGGACGGGTGCGGGCGCCCCCAGTTCGGCGGCGCGCCGGCGGGCCCACCTCGCGGAGTGGTAGCCCGGGTGCCGGTCGGCCGCGAGGTGCGCGGGGGCGACCCCGGTCACGAGCGTGAGCTGCCGCTCCGCCCGGCCGGCGGCCTCCAGCACGGCCAGGTCGCCCATGTCCCCGATGTGCGGCCCGAACCAGGCCTGGTCGCCCTCGCCGAGGCACGGGGCGTTCTTCAGGTCGCCGCCCACGGCGAGCGTGGGGCGGACCGCGACCGGCAGGCGCAGCGGGCGGGGCACGTATCCGCGGGAGCGCCTGAGGACCTGCGCGGTGCCGTCGGGACGGACCCGGAGCAGCGAGTCGTCGCACGGGGCGGCGATGGGCCGGTCGTGGGCGAGCCAGGCGTCGGCCAGCCCCGCGAGCCGGGTCAGTGCCTCGTCGTCGTCCGTGACGATGGGCTGACCGGAGCGGTTGCCGCTGGTCATCACGAGCACGCGCGGGCCGGGAGGGTCACCTGGCAGTCCGAACAGCAGCGTGTGCACGGGGGTGTACGGCAGCATGACACCGAGGTGCGGGCTGCCCGGGCAGACCTCGTCGGCCACCCGCAGCCCGGGCCGGGCCGCCCGGCGCAGCAGTACGACGGGACGCCGCGGGCTCGTCAGCGCGCACCGCTCGCCCTCGGAGAGGTCCGTGAGCCGCCGCACGGTGGCGAGATCGGCGCACATCACCGCGAAGGCCTTGCCGCCCCGCTCCTTGCGGGCGCGCAGGGCGGCGACGGCGCGGGCGTCGGTGGCGTCGCACGCCAGGTGGTAGCCGCCGATCCCCTTGACGGCGACGATGCGCCCGGCCGCGAGCAGCGCCCGGGCGGTGGTCAGGGCCTCGGCGTCCCGGGCGGGACGGACGTCGCCGCCCGGCGCGGGCACCAGGCGCAGCCGGGGGCCGCAGTCGGGGCAGGCCACGGGCTGGGCGTGGAAGCGCCGGTCGGCCGGATCACCGTACTCCCGGGCGCAGGCGGCGCACATCGGGAAACCGGCCATGGTGGTGGTGGCGCGGTCGTACGGCATGCCCGTGGCGATGGTGAAGCGGGGCCCGCAGTGGGTGCAGGTGATGAACGGGTGCCGGTGCCGGGGGTCGGCCGGGTCGGCCAGTTCCCGCAGGCAGTCGGCGCAGGTGGCGGTGTCGGGCGGGAGCTGCGTGCGGCCCGGGGACTGCTCGGAGGGCCGGATGGTGAACGGGCCGGCGGTGCCGGTGGCGGGCACGTCCCGCCAGCCGATGCCGGTCACGGCGGCCAGCGGCGGCGGCTGTCCGGCCAGCCGGTCGCAGAAGTGCCCGACGTCACGGGACGGGCCCTCGACCTCGATGAGCACTCCGTCGGCGGTGTTGCTCACGAAGCCGGCCAGCGCGAGGTCGGCGGCCAGGCGGTGCACGTACGGCCGGAAGCCCACGCCCTGGACCGTGCCGCGCACACTGATCCGGCGGCGCATCCGGCCGGCGGCGGGTGCGGTCACGAGGTGGGGCTGGGGGCCGGGGGGCGGGGAGCGGGACGGCCACCGCGGGCCCGCTCGCCGGGGGCGGCGCTGTGGTCGTGGCCGTGCTCGTGCTCGTCGTCCTGGCCGTGCTCGTGACCGTGCTCGTCGTCCTGGCCGTGCTCGTGACCGTGCTCGTCGTCCTGGCCGTGCTCGTGACCGTGCTCGTCGTCCTGGCCGTGCTCGTGACCGTGCTCGTCGTCCTGGCCGTGCTCGTGCCTTCGCCCGGCGGTGTGGTCGCGCTCGTGCGCGTGGCCCGGCACGAGCGCGGGCCCGAGCCCGGCGCCGTGGCCGTGTTCGGCCCCACCGGCGTGACCGTGGTCGTGCGGGTGCTCATGCCCGGTGCCGTGGTCGGGCGCGTGCCCGATGCCGTGGTCGGGCTCGGGGTGACCGGCGCCCTGGCCGTGGGGGTGACCGGCGTCGTGCTCGCGCTCGTCGTCGTGGCTGTGCGGGCGCGGTGTGAGCGGCGGGCGGTGCGGCGGGGCTCCGTCACGGGCGGCGAGCGCGCGCTCCAGCAGGGTGTCGACGCCGTCGCCGGTGCGCGCGCAGGTCCGTACGATCTCGACCCCGGGGTTGACCTGCCGCACGTGCTCCCGAAAGGCCGCCTCGTCGAACCCGGCGGCCTCGGCCAGATCGGTCTTGGTGAGCACGACCAGGTGCGCGGAGCCGAAGGCGGTGGGGTACTTCAGCGGTTTGTCCTCGCCCTCGGTCACCGCCATCAGCACGATCCGCAGCGTCTCGCCGAGGTCGTAGGAGGCCGGGCAGACGAGGTTGCCGACGTTCTCCACGAACAACAGCGCCGTGTCCGCCGGCAGCCAGCCCTCCAGCCGGGCGCGCACCTGCCGGGCCTCCAGGTGGCACAGCCCGTCGGTCAGCACCTGCCGCACCGGTGCGCCCGAACGGGCCAGCCGGCGGGCGTCGTTCTCGGTGGCCAGGTCGGCGGTCAGGGCGGCCACCGGGACGCCGTGCCCGACCGCGCGGGCCAGCACCCGTCCGAGGAGCTCGGTCTTGCCGCTGCCGGGGCTGGACAGGAGGTTGAAGACCGTCACGCCCTGCCGCGCCAGGTCGGCGCGCAGCGCGGCGGCCAGGTCGTCGTTCTTCGCCAGGACGGCCTGCTTGACATCGACGGACCGGCACATGGCGCTGCTCCTCGGGGTCGGCTCGCGGGTTCGGTTCGCGGCATCGGCTCGGACGGGCGGTGCGGATCGGCCGCCGCGCCGCTACCGATGTTCCGCACGGCCGGCGGCCGACGGTGGCAGACCGGCCGTGTGCGACGGCGCGGATTCCTCCGGGCGGCCCAACGAAGGGGTGGCGACGGGATCGGCGAGCAGGGCGGCGGCCACCGTGTGCAGGGCGCCGACGGCCCGGCCGACGGCCTGCCGGACCGGTGCGCTGAGGCCGGGCAGGATGTCCTCGTCGTCCCGCGGCAGCAGTTCGGGTTCGCAGGCGAGCACGAGGACCCGGGGCAGGGGGCCGTCGCCCAGGCGGGCGGCCAGCGCCAGCACCTTGGCCGGGTCCATGCCGTGGGCCCCCGGCGGTACCGCGGCGGCCGCCTCGCCGGGGAGGTCGGGCTCGACGAGGGAGAGGGTGCCGGGGCGGTGGCCGCGCGGCGCCGCGTCGACGAGGACCACGACCTTGAACCCGTCCAGGAGGGTGTAGGCGAGGTCCAGGCCGCGGATGCCGAAGTCCCGCACCCGCACCTCCGGCGGCAGGGGGCGCGCGCCGAGGGCGCGGATCACCTCGGGGCCGAAGGCGTCGTCCCCGAGGAAGATGTTGCCGACGCCCGCGACCAGCAGGCGCGCCGGGGCCGGCATCACCGGGTGCCCCCGCCCAGCGGGGCGCCGGCCGGGGCCAGTGGCCGGGGGGAGCCGCTCGGCACCTTGCGGACGAACGCGGAACGCAGTGCGTGGTACGGGGCCCCGGGGTCGAAGAAGATGGCGCGCATGCGGTCGAGTTCGGCGCGGCGGTGGTCGGCGAGCGGCCGCAGCGCCTCGTCCCGCTCGCGGGCCGCCGCCTTGGCGGCGATGCGCCGCCGCAGGTCCGGGGAGGCGGCGAGTGCGGCCGCCATGCGGTCGGTCTCGGCGGCGAACTCCCGCGCGGGCACGGGCACCGGACGGTCCACCAGGCCGAGGGCGGCCGCGGCGGCGGCGCTCACCGGCAGGGCCTCGGTCGTCAGCCTCCCGGCGGTCTCGTGACCGGTCCGCCGGGGCAGGCTGTAGGTCCAGAACTCCGAGCCGTACAGGCCCATGCGCCGGTAGTGCGGGTTGAGGACGGCGCCCGTGCGGCACCACACCTCGTCCGCGGCGAGCGCGAGCATGACGCCGCCCGCCGCGGCGTTGCCGCCGAGCGCGCTGACGACGAGCCGGTCGGTGGTGCGCAGCACCGCCTCCACCAGGTCGTTCATGGCGTTGAGGTTGGTCCACGACTCCGCGGCCGGGTCGGGGGCCGCCTCGATGACGTTCAGGTGGATGCCGTTGGAGAAGAAGTCGCGGATCCCGCCGAGCACCAGGACCGGGGTGGGCCGGGTGAGGGCGTGGCGGTAGGCGGCGAGCAGCCGGCGGCACTGGTCGGTGCTCATCGCCCCGCCGGGGAAGGAGAACGTCACGAAGCCGACGTCGCCGCGCTGCCGGTAGCGGATGTCGGCCCAGGTGCGCCTGCCGGGCGGCAGTTCGAGGGGGACGGCGGCCTCGGGCAGCCGCGGGGGGTCCGGGAACGAGGCGAGGACGGCGGCGGCGGGCCGTTTGAAGGGCGCTGGGTCGCCGGACTTCCTGCGGGGCCTGAGTTCCGGGATCCACACGGCGCCGTCGCGGGTCGCCCGGCACACCGCTGCGGCCCGGGTCGCGAGCAGTTCGCCGGGCCTGCCGCGCAGCCGGTCCTCCGGGTGGCCGCCGTGCAGGAACACCTCCCGGCCGAGGAGTTCGTCGAGGACGCCGGGCTGTGAGTCGGCGCCGCGCAGCTTGCGCAGCACCGTGTCGGTGCTGTCGCGCTCCCAGTCGATCCGCCGCTGCGGGGCGCGCATCGCGTCCCGCCGGACCACACGGACGGACGGGTCGCTCTGCGGCTGGGGCTTGTGAGAAGCGTCGCCGTAGCGCCGTACGGCCAGGGACACGGCGGCCATGGCGGCGTCGGACACCTCGTTGCGGTACAGGTCGCTCTTGCCGGTGGGTGCCGTCTCGAAGGGTGCCGCCGCCCAGATGTCGCCCGCGTCCATCGCGGCCTCGGCCTGCAGGACCGTCACACCCCAGCGGGGCGCGTCCTCCGCGATCGCCCAGTCGAGGGAGGACGGGCCGCGGTCCCCGGGCGGGCCGGGATGGACGACGAGGCAGGTGTGCTCCCGCCACACGTCCTCGGGCAGAGCCGTCCTCAGCATCGGCGCGATGATCAGTTCCGGGCGGGTGTCGCGCACGGCGGCCCGGACCGCGTCGTCGCCGTGCGCGGCGAGCACGACGTCCACCCGGTGTCCGCCGTCGGAGAGTTCGGCGTACACACGCTGGGTCAGGCTGTTGAACGCGCTGGCGACGAGCAGGATGTCCATGAGGCGGGATGGTCGCCGGTGGACCGGCTGCCCGGAAGGACCGGCGCGGCGTTTCACCCGCCTCCGCCGGGTCTCTTCCTCCATACGGATCGATTCCCCGGGGTTCTCGGCAGGCGCCGCCGCGGTCGTGCCGTTCCGATCCGCCGGTCCGGTGGGGTGGCGCAGGATCCGCGCTGGTCGGCGCCACCGGCGGGAGTTCGGCCGGTCCTCCGCGGCGCGGCCGGCGCTGCCGGTGCCCACCGTCGCGAACCGGTCCTCGGGCAGCGGCGCGGCAGCGAGGGTGCCGTTCAACCGGAGCGTGTCGCTCCGCTACTTTCCGTTCATCATATGTAATGGTCTGCGCATGATTCAGCAGCAGATCATCGACACCCCCATGCGCCGTCGTCCCCGCCGTCGCGGAGTGCGCACGGCTCTGCTCTTCGTCACGGCCGCCGCGGCGGTCGCCACGGGACCGGAGGCCGCCGCCCAGCCCTCCGGTCGCCACAGTCCGAACTGGGACGCCATCGCGGCGTGCGAATCGAGTGGCAACTGGAAGGCGAACACCGGCAACGGCTACTACGGCGGGCTGCAGTTCACCCAGTCCAGCTGGGTCGCGGCCGGCGGCCGGAAGTACGCCCGCCGGGCGGATCTGGCCACCCGCCGGGAGCAGATCGCCGTGGCCAGACGCCTGGCCCGCATCCAGGGCATGTCGGCCTGGGGCTGTGCCTGGCGCGCCTGACGGGCCGTAGGCGGCCCGTGCGCGCAGCGCGGGCCCCGGCGGCCCCGGCGCCCGGGCGGCCGGGCCGGACGGGCCGGGAGGGGCGGCGGCCCCCGGGTGGCGGATGCCGCCCGGCGGGTGTTCGAGAAGGCCTCGACGCCCCACCGCCCGGCCAGGGACGTATCCGGCGGGCGCCGGACCCGCCGCCCGGGGCCCGCGGCTCTCGCCGGGCACGGAACCGGTCGTGGACGCGCCCGACGGCGGTACGGATCCGGCGGTACGGACGCCGGACCGGGACCGGCGTCCCCGGTCCCGACGTTCGAACCGCCGTCACGCTCCGGTGTCCGGACCGGCGCCGGGACGCCGACGGTCCACCGTCCGCCGGCCACCGTCCACCGCCTGACAGCCCGCCGTCCGACAGCCCGCCGTCCGACGGCCCGCTGTCCGGCAGTGCGCTGTCCGGCAGTCCGTCACCGAGGACCGCCCGCCCGCTCCTCGCCCGTGCCCGGCCCGTGTGCGCGCGTCAGCAGAGCACGTGCAGGGCCCCGGGCAGCACCGTCGCCGTGACGGGCAGCACCGCGTCGACCTCGCCGTCCGCGCCGCAGGGCACCTCACGGTCCGCCTCGATGCGGATGCGCCGGCCCCGCAGGATCCGCACCTCGGGGCGGCCGACGTGGGTGCCGGACTTCAGCTCGTTCATCAGGGTGAAGAACAGCCTGCGCGGTGCCTCCCGGATCATCACCAGGTCGAGCAGCCCGTCGTCGACGCGGGCACCGGGCGCGATCATGCGGCCCGACCCGTAGTAGGCGGAGTTGGCGGCCACCACGGTGTAGCCGCGGTGGGCGTGCTCCTCGCCGTCGACGGTGACGCGGTAGTCCACCGGTCGCCAGGTCGCGACGGCCCGCAGACCGCCGGCGTAGTAGGAGGCGGGGCCCCGCAGCAGTCTCGCGTGGTTGGCGTGCCGGTTGGCGAGCGCGTCGACGCCCGCGTACACGCTGCCGAGCACGACGGTGCGGGAGTGGGCGGCCGACTCCACCTCGATGGTGTCGACGGCGCGCGGGGAGCCGTGCAGCAGGATCGCGGCCAGTGCGGCCGGGTCGGCGGGCAGACCGAGCGCCCGCGCGAAGTCGTTGCCGCGGCCGGCCGGGACGACGCCGAGGACGGTGTCCGTGCCGCTGAGGGCTCCGCCGATCCCGCCGGTGATGCCGTCGCCCCCCACGGCCAGGACCACCCGCTGCCGTTCCCCGGCCCGGCGGGCGAGCTCCTGGGCGTGGGGGAGGCTGGTGCTGTACTCGGTCTCCAGCTCGGCCCCCGCCTCCCTCAGCAGCCGTGCCACCCGCAGCAGCGCGGCGGCCCCGGTGGATCCGCCCGCGGTGGGGTTGACGATGGCGGTGAACTGTCGCATCGGTGCGCCTCCGGGGGCGGGAACGATTTGGTCGCTGCGGTGGGGTGGCGTGGGGTCAGTCGAGGGGCAGGAGCACGCCGGGGTTCAGCAGGCCCTCGGGGTCGAGCCGCCGTTTGACGGCCCGCAGCGCCTCGACGCCGAGCGGTCCGGCCTCCCGGACGTACCCGTCGCGGTGGTCGGTGCCCACGCCGTGGTGGTGGCTGATCGTGCCGCCCGCGGCGAGGATCGCCTCGCCGGCGGCGCGCTTGGCGGGCGCCCAGTGTGCCACGGGGTCGTCGCCCTGGGCGCTGACGACGGTGAAGTACAGGGAGGCGCCGTTCTCGTAGACGTGCGAGATGTGGCACATCACCAGGGGCGGGGTGCCTGCCTCGGTGAGCGTGGTGGTGAGCGCCTCGCGGACGGCGGCGTACAGCCCGGGGACACGGGACCAGAAGGCCGCGGTCTCCAGGGTCTCGGCGAAGGCGCCCGCGTCCAGGAGGGCGTCGCGCAGGTAGGGCGCCGAGTACCGGCCGTGGGCCCAGCGCTCGCCCGGCTCCTCCCCCGCGTACGTGCCCCCGCAGGCGCGCAGCACGGCGGCGGCCCGTTCCCGGCGGTGTGCGGTGTCCTCCTCGGTGCCCTCGTAGCCGGCGATCGCCAGGCAGCCCGCGCCCGACTGCCCGTCCGGGGCGCCGATGGCGTCGGGCTGGGCGAGGCCGATCAGCGTCTCGGTCTCGTCGGACAGGCGCAGCACGGTCGGCCGGGGCCCGTCCTGGGCGAGGCGGCGCAGGGCGGTGGCCCCCTCCTCGAACGAGGCGAAGCGCCAGCCTTCGTGAACGCGGGCCCGCGGGGCGGGCCGCACCCGCACGGTCACGGACGTGATGACGCCGAACGCCCCCTCGGAGCCGAGGACGAGCTGGCGCAGGTCGGGTCCGGCCGCCGATCGGGGGGCACGGCCGACGTCCAGGGTGCCCTCGGGGGTGGCGAGGGTGAGGCCGAGCACCATGTCGTCGAAGCGGCCGTAGCCGGCGGAGGCCTGACCGCTGGAGCGGGCCGCGGCGAAGCCGCCGATGGTGGCCCACTCGTAGGACTGCGGGAAGTGGCCCAGGGTGAAGCCGTGCCCGGCCAGCAGCGCCTCGGCCCGCGGGGCGCGCAGCCCGGGCTGCAGCGTGGCGGTGCGGGAGACGGGGTCGAGGGCGAGCAGCGCGTCCATGCGGCGCAGGTCCAGGGCGACGAACGGGCGGCGCCGCTCGGGCGCGAGGCCGCCGACGACGGAGGTGCCACCGCCGAACGGCACGAGGGCCAGGTGGTGTTCGGCGCAGGCGCGCAGCACGGCGAGCACCTCGTCGTGGCCGGCGGGCAGCACCACCGCCGCCGGGACGTCGGCGACGTCGCCCTCGCGGATGCGCAGCAGGTCGGGGGTGGACTTGCCCCGGGTGTGCCGGATGCGGGCCTCCGCGTCGATGCGGACGTGGGCCTCGTCGCCGACGGCGCCGGCCAGGGCGCGGAGCGCGGCCGGGCCGAGCGGCGAGGCGGGGACGGCGATGTCGTCCAGGGTGACCGGTGCGGTGGCGCGGGGCCTGACCCCCAGCAGATCGCGCAACAGCCCGACCACCGTGCCGGGCAGCGGCGTGGCCCTGGCCGGGTCGCCCCAGCCACTCCACAGCATGTCCATGGGGTTGTTCCTCACCGGTCGTGTCGAAGGTCGGGTTCTGTCGCGCGGGTCCCGCTGAGCGGCCCACGGGGCGTTACACTGTGACACATGACGCCTATTCGTCACAACAGCTCGGACAGCGATCCGGTGCTCGACGCCGTCCGCGACTGCGTCCTGGCCGTCGGCGTCCGCCGTACGACGCTGACGGACGTGGCCCGCCGCGCGGGCGTGTCCCGGATGACGCTCTACCGGCGCTGGCCGGACGTGCGCACCCTGGTCGGCGACCTGATGACCCGGGAGTGGATCGCGATCGCCACGGGGGCGATGCCCGAGCGCCGCCCGGGGACGTCCACGCGCGCCCTGCTCGTCGACGGGCTCGTGGCGGGGGTGGCGGCCTTCCGCGCGCATCCGCTCTTCCAGAAGATCGTCGACGTCGACCCCGAGCTGCTCCTCCCCTACGTGCTGGACCGGCGCGGGGCCAGCCAGGAGGCCCTGCTCGGGCTGCTCGCCGACGCTCTGCACGAGGGGCACGCCGACGGATCGGTGCGCCCGGACCATGCCGGACGGCAGGCCCGCGCGCTGCTCCTGCTGGTGCAGTCCTACACCCTGTCGCTGCGGACGATGACCGACGAGGAAGACCCCGAACTGAGCACCGGCGCGTTCCTCACGGAGCTGCGCACCACCCTGGAGAGGACCCTGACGCCATGACCTCCCGCACCGGCCCGGTCGCACCGGGGTCCTCCCTGACCGCCGTCCGGCGGGCGCGCGAACTGGCCGCCACCGCCGGCGGCCCGCCCGTGGACGTCCTGGTCGTCGGACTCGGCGCGACCGGCGCCGGAGCCGCTCTGGACGCCGCGGCCCGCGGGCTGGCGGTCGCCGCCGTCGACGCCCACGACCTCGCCTTCGGCACCTCCCGCTGGAGCTCCAAACTCGTCCACGGCGGACTGCGCTACCTGGCCTCGGGCCAGTTCGACGTGGCCCGCGAGAGCGCGGTGGAACGCGGTGTGCTGATGGAGCGCACCGCCCCCCACCTGGTGCGCGCCCAGCCGTTCGTACTGCCCCTGACACCGCTGGTCTCGCCCGGTCAGGCCGCGCTGGCCCGGGCCGGGTTCCGGGCCGGCGACGCCCTGCGCCTCGCGGCCCGCACGGCCCGCGCCACCCTGCCCGCGCCCCGGAGGCTGTCCGCCGTGGAGGCCCGTCACCTCGCGCCCGCGCTGCGCGGCGCCGGACTGCGCGGCGGGCTGCTGTCGTGGGACGGCCGCCTCGTGGACGACGCGCGCCTGGTCGTCGCGGTCGCCCGGACCGCCGCGGCCCGCGGCGCACGCGTCCTGACCCGGGTCCGGGCGCTCGAACTCACCGCCGCCGGGGCCCGGATACGGGACGAACGCACCGGCGAGGAGGGCGAGATCCGGGCCCGAGCGGTGATCAACGCCACCGGCGTGTGGGCGGACGGCCTGGTGGACGGCATCCGCATCCGGCCCTCGCGGGGCACCCATCTGGTCCTGCGGTCCGGGCACCTCGGCGACCTGCCCGCCGGGCTGCACATCCCGGTCCCCGGCGAGACGAACCGCTTCGTCCTCGTCCTGCCGCAGGGCGACGGCCGGGTCTACGTGGGGCTCACCGACGAGCCGGTGGAGGGCGGCGTCCCGGACGTCCCCGAGGTACCGGAGACCGACGTCGGCTTCCTGCTGGACGTCCTGAACTCCGCGCTGGACGTCCCCGTCCACCGGCGGGACGTGGTCGGCGCCTTCGCCGGGCTGCGTCCGCTCCTCGATACCTCGGGCCCGGCGTACTCCGGCGCGGCGCCGCGGACCTCCGACATCTCGCGCAGGCACGCGGTGCTCACCTCGCCGGAGGGCGTGGTCACCGTCGTGGGCGGCAAGCTCACCACGTACCGGCGCATGGCCGAGGACGCCGTCGACGCGGCGATCGCCGCCCGCCGCCTCACGGCGGGGCCCTCACGCACCACCGCCCTCCCCCTCGTCGGCGCCGCACCGCCGCCGGTCCTCGCCGCACTGGAGGCGCCGCGCCATCTGATCCGGCGGCACGGCACCGAGGCCGTGGCCGTCCACGCCCTGGGCGCCCGCGACCCGCGGCTGCGCGAACCCGTCCTGGACGGGCATCCGGTGACCCGTGGCGAGCTGCTGTGGGCCGTCCGCCACGAGGGCGCGCTCGACGAGGACGACCTCCTCGACCGCCGCACACGCATCGGCCTGGTCCCCGACGACCGTACGGCGGCGCTGCCGGCGGCCCGGGAGGCGCTGGGCGAGGTCGTGGTGTGAGGTGCCTGGGTGCCGCCGCGCCGCCGTCGGCACCCAGGCACCCGGCACCCGGCACCCGGCACCCGGTGAAGCCGGACGGCCGGCGACGGGGGCGTGGGGCTCGGTTACAGTGCTCCACCGGATCAAGGGGGCCAGGATGCTGACAGGGGCGGGCGGCGTGCGGCGGGGCGCCGCGCACGCGTGGGTACTGGGCGGGGTACTGGGGATCGTGCTCACGGGCTGCTCCTCCGGCCCGGAGACGGACACACCGCCGCCGACGGCCTCGGCGGTCACGACGGCCGGCGCCGTCGCGAAGAGCGGCGGAATCATCGGTTCGGCCGGCTCGGCGTGCGCACTGCCCGTCACCTTCGACGTCGCCGAGGGCTGGAAGGCGAAGGCCGTGCGGTCCGGAACCGCAAAGACGCCTTCCGCACAGGACTCCAAAAGCCCCGGCGCCGGCGCGCGGGAGCTCGCGGACGCCCTGCTCCGCCAGGGCCCCGTGACCGCGGTCTGCGAGATCGACGCCAAGCCCGCGGGGAACATCGGCTTCCTGCGCGTGTGGACCGCCGGGCCGGGCCGGGACGACGCGCGGACGGTGCTGGGGAAGTTCGTGGCCGCCGAGGACGGGGCGGGCAAGGCCCGGTACAGGGCATTCACGGCCGGCGGCCTCGACGGCGCCCAGGTCGGCTACCTCGTCACGAACGAGTTCCTCGACGAGCCGAAGAAGGAGAGCGCCCTCGCCGTCGTCACCCGCAGGGGCCCGGTGGTCCTGCACCTCGGCGGGCTGGACAGCGAGGAGCACGAACAGATGCTGCCCGCCTTCGAACTCGCCGCGAGGACCCTGCGAGGCTCCTGACCCGCGCGGACCGGACGGCGGCGTCCGGTCCGCGCGGGTCAGGAGGCTCACCGTCCCCTGCCGCCGTCGCCCGGGCGTCCGCTCGCCGACTCCCGCCTGCCCGGACCGCGTCACCCGCGCCACCCGAACGAACCGCCGTCACGGCGAGCCGTCGCCGGTCCCGTGGCGCCGCCGCGAGGCGCGTCCGGCACCGTCCTCCGGCCCCCGCGCGAGGGCTTCCGCGCCGTGTCGACGCGGGTGCGCCGGGTACCCGACGGATGCACGTGGGGGCCCGGCGCGCCGCCGGGCCCGGCACGGTGGCGGACTGTCCGGCTCGGTGAACGGAGTACTCATGACCCAGAGCGAAGGCGACGCGGCTCCCGCCCGGCACGCGGGTTCCCCGGACCTTCGTCTGGCGGCGGGGGGCGGCGGCGGACAGCCGCCTTCCCACGAACCGCGGCCCGCTGTGCCGGTGGGCGCACTGCCCCACGATCGCAACCAGGCGATCCTGGAGGCGGCCAAGCAGGTGGGCGCCCTGCTGAAGAAGAAGGGGCACGCGTTCGCGCTGGCGGGCAGCGTCGCCGCGTACGCGCACGGCGGCAGCGAGAACCTGCAGCACGACGCGGACTTCTGCGTACGGCCCGAGGACGCCGAGGCGGTGGCCGACACGCTGCGCGAGGGCGGCCTGACCGTGTACACCCCGCCGGAGGACTGGCTGATCAAGGCCAAGTGCTTCGACCAGGACATCGACATCATCTTCGAGCTGGCCCACCAGCCCGTCTCCACGGGCATGCTGGGCCGGGCCGAGGAACTGCCGGTCGACTCGGTGAGAATGCCCGTGCTGGCGCCGACCGACCTCCTGTGCAGCCTCATCGCGGCCTTCTCCGAACACCACTGCGACTTCGGCGCGGTGCTGCCCATCGCCCGCGCCCTGCGCGAGAAGGTGGACTGGGATCGCGTCCGCCGCGACTGCGGGGAGGAGCCCATGCCCGCGGCCTTCTTCTTCCTCCTCGAACAGCTGAACGTCATCCCCCCGCGGAAGGAGACGTCGTGAGCGACCACGACGCAGGGCGCGACCGTGGCGCTGCGGGCGCCCAGAACCTGGAGTACCGCGCCGCACACCTCAGTGACCGGATCGCGGCCGGCCCCCTCGGTGAACTGGGCGTGCGGCTCGAAGTCCGGGGCGAGGCGGTGCTGTTGACCGGCACGGTGCCGTCCGCGCACTGCCGCGACGAGATCTGCCGGACCGTGCAGGAGGAACTGGCCGGGCACCCCGTCCACTGCGACATCGTGGTCGCCGAGACCTCGTCCCCCGACCACGCGGAGGAACTCACATGATCCGGATCGCGGCCGTGGGCGACATCCACCTGGGCACCGAGAGCCAGGGAGTGCTGCGCCCCGCCTTCGAGACCCTGCCCGACTGCGCCGACCTCCTGCTGCTGGCCGGCGATCTCACCCGGCTCGGCACGGTGGAGGAGGCGCGGGTGGTGGCACGGGAGATCAAGGACCTCGGGGTCCCGGTCGTGGCCGTGCTCGGCAACCACGACCACCACGCCGGACGCCCCGACGAGGTCACGGCCGTCCTCGAGGACGTCGGCGCCCAGGTCCTGGAAGGACGCGGGACGGTCGTCACCTGCGGTGACGCCCGGGTCGGCGTCGCCGGCACCAAGGGCTTCGGCGGCGGCTTCGCCGGCCGCTGCGCCGGCGAGTTCGGCGAGCCGGTCATGCAGGAGTTCGTGCGGTACTCGCGGCGGTGTGCGGACGGGCTGCGCACCGCCCTCGAGGACCTGGGCGAGCAGGGCTGCGACGCGCGCATCGCGCTGACCCACTACTCCCCCGTGCCGGAGACGCTGGCGGGCGAGCCCTTGGAGATCTACCCGTTCCTCGGCAGCTACCTGCTGGCCGAGGCGATCGACACGGCGGGCGCCGACCTGGCCGTCCACGGGCACGCCCACGCCGGCACGGAGAACGGTATGACCACGGGCGGCGTGCGGGTGCGCAACGTCGCACAGCCGGTCATCGGCCGTGCCTTCCACATCTACCACCTGCACCCGCGGGAGGCCGTCCCGGCGGGCGCGGCCCGCACCGGGGAGGACGCCACCGGAAGCCGGTCCGGCTGAACCGGTCGCCCAGCCGTCGCGCGGCGCGGACGAACCGCCCCACCGGCGGGCGGGCGTTCCGATGCCGAGCGGGCCGGACCGTACCGGCCCCGGGAGGCGGGGCCGGGCGACTGCTCAGCGTGCCGGTGTCAGATCCCGCAGGTGGGGGCCGACCAGTACGGCGACGGGTCGAGGGCCACGTGGGTGTGGTCGTCGTGCCCGGGGTAGCCGGGACCGAGGATCTCCGAGAAACCGTGGGTCCTGGCCTCCTGCGCGAGCCGGCAGAAGCTCGGCGAGCCCGTCAGGTCGGCGGCGTCGCCGTAGAGGTGACGGCTGGTGGACGATCCGCCGGCCGCGTTGTTGCAGGCGTAGGAACGGAAGCCGCTGGAGATCGTGAGCGGCACGTCACCGAGCGCGTGCCGCATCGCCTCCAGTTTCCACATGGTCTTCAGGGCGTTCGCCTTCGCGGTGGCCGCCGGGACGGCGCCGCCGGACCAGTCGGAGTTGCACCTGTTCAGCTCGGCGTAGCCGAAGTGGACCGGGGTGCAGTCCGCGTCCTGAAGCGAGTAGATCTTGTTGAAGGTCTGCTGCCCGGCGACGCCGTCCGCGGTCAGTCCGTACGCGGCCTGGAACTTCTTGACGGCGGCGGTGGTCCGCGCGCCGTACTGGCCGTCGTAGGAGAGCCGCTCGCCCGAGGTGACCCAGCCCGCGACCCGGATCTGCAGCTGGGTCACGTCGCTGCCGGAGGAGCCCTCGGAGAGCGTACGGCTCCAGGTGTAGCACTCGTCGGCGTGCGCCGTGCCGGAGGTGGCGCCGACCCCCACCGCCACGCCAGCCATGAGCATGACAAACGAAACGAACATGCGTGCCGCGCGTCTGAACATCCCGGCCTCCCGACCGTCGGTCCCTGCGTGGAGCGGCCGCCGCCGGCCGGCAGTGGCCGGTGCTCAGCGTGGGGCCACCGGGACGCACGCGTCAACACCGCGCGGCCGCGGTGGCGCCTGCCCTTCCGGAACCGACGACGTGCGGGCGAGGAGCGAACCGGACGCCGCCCGCCCGCCCTGCCGGGCCGGCGGGTGCCCGACGCGCGGGACCGGCGTGCCGGCGGGTGCGGGCCGCGAACGCGGGCACCCCGCACCCCGCGAGGTGCTGCCGGGCCACCGGCCACCGGCCACCGGCCACCGGCCACCGGCCACCGGCCACCGGCCACCGGCTACCGGCTACCGGCTACCGGCTACCGGCTACCGGCTACCGGCTACCGGCGGAACGGTCCGGTGACCGCGAAGGTCGTGCCGGGCGTGTAGCAGTTGACGTACATCGTCCCGCCGTCCGGGGCGAAGGTGACGCCGGCGAACTCGCCCCACTCCGGGGCCTCGGGCGTGCCGATGTTCTGGCGGTTCCGCGCCATGGCGTACACCTCGCCGCGGCGGGTGACGCCGAAGACGTGCTGCGCGCCGTTGCCGTCCTCGCAGACCATGAGACCGCCGCTGGGCGCCAGGCAGATGTTGTCGGGCGACTCGCCGGGCAGTTGCACGTCCGTGTCCGGGCCGAAGACGACGACGAGCGTGAGGCGGCGCCTGGCGGGGTCGTAGCGCCAGATCTGCCCGAAGTGGTCGGCGGCGGAGCCCTCCGCGCTGCGGGCGAAGGAGGACACGAAGTACACGCACGTCCCGCCCCAGTAGCAGCCCTCCAGCTTCTGGGCGTGCGTGATGCCCCTGGGCCCGAAGTCCTGCAGGCGGACGGGGGTCTGGACGGCGAGCGGGTCCGGTACGTCCACCCACTCGATGCCGTCGAAGGAGGCGCCCGTCTCCTGGACGGCGGAGAGGTCCGGTACGCCGGGGACGCGCATCGCCTGCAGCAGGCCGCCCGCCCGCAGCGAGCCGATGCCGCCGCGCGGTCTGCGGGGCAGGAACCGGTAGAAGAGGCCGAAGGGCTTCTGGAAGGCGTCCTCGGTCTCGTACACGACGCCCCGCCCGGGGTCGATCGCGACCGCCTCGTGCTGGAAGCGGCCCATGGCGGTCAGCGGTACGGCCCCGGTGCGGCGGGGGTCCACCGGGTCCACCTCGAAGATGAAGCCGTGGTCCTTGGTGTAGCCGCTGGTGCCGGCCCTGTCCTCGGTCTCCTCGCAGGTGAGCCAGGTGCCCCAGGGAGTCCGCCCACCGGCGCAGTTGACGGCCGTACCGGCGATGGCGACCCGCTCGGACAGGACGCCGCCGTGGCCGTCCAGCGTCAGCGCCGTACAGCCGCCCTTGCCCGCGGGGTCGTAGGTGAGGCCCTCCACGACCGGGACGGGGACCGCCGCCGTGGCCCGGTTCTCGTGGTTGCGCACGAGGTGCACACGGCCGCCTCCGCCCGCGAAGGCGGCCATGCCGTCGTGGTTGCTGGGGACCCGCCCCTCCCCGGAGCGGAGCGGGTCGCCCTCGCGGGAGAGCACCCGGTAGCGAAAACCTTTCGGCAGGTCGAGCAGGCCGTTCGGGTCGGGGACGAGGGGTCCGTGGCCGGAGCGGCCGAACGCGCTCGCCGTGCCCGCGAAGAGCTCCGAGAGCGCTCCGGTGAACGCGATGGCCACCCCCACGGCACCGGAGCGGGCGAGTGCCTGGCGTCGCGTCGCGGGCCGGCTCTCTCCGGGCGTGGCGTCGGAGGGTGTGGCGTCGGGCCTGGTTTCGGACATGGGGCAACCTTCCTGCTGGCGGACAGGAACAGTGACCCGCTGTGTCTATCACCTGCTGCCGACCTCGGGAACCACACGTGTGGCCCGTGTCCCCCGCTCCTCCTCGGTGGCGTCAGCGGCCGGGACCCGTCCCCTCACCGCCCCGTGCTCCCGGGGCCCCACCACGTCCCGGCGCACGCCGTGACGGCCCTCGCCTCATACGCCCCGGCCGTGTAGACATGGCTCATGGTCCGGCTCCCGCGTCGAACCGGCACCCGGTCGGCCCGTCGTCCCAGCGGCCGGCACGTCGAGGACGTGCCCGGCCCCGCCCGGCGAGCCCGCGAACAGGCGGCGCGGACGCGCTCCGCGGGGAGCCGCCCGGCGGGGTTGCGGACATCGCTCGGCGGGCGCAGCGTGGCCGGCCAGGTGTTCGTGCTGCAGGTCGCCATCGTGCTCCTGCTGGTCCTGGCGGCGGTGGTGGCGCTGGTGCTGCAGGTGCAGCACGACAGCACGGTGGAGGCCCGCAACCGCTCCCTCGCCGTCGCCGAGGCCTTCGCCAACGCGCCCGGCACCCGGGAGGCCCTGAGCTCACCGGACCCCACCGCGGTGCTCCAGCCACGGGCCGAGGCCGTGCGCCGGGCGAGCCACGTCGACTTCGTCGTCGTGCTCAACACCGAAGGCGTCCGCTACACGCACCCCGACCCCGGCCGTATCGGCAAGAAGTTCGTCGGCACCCTGAAGCCCGCGCTGGCCGGCCGTACGGTGGTCGAGGAGATCGAAGGGACCATGGGGCGGCTGGTGCAGGCGGTGGTGCCGGTGAAGGCGCCGGACGGCACCGTCGTGGGCCTGGTGTCGGCCGGTATCACCACCAGGAACGTCGGCGGTGTCACGGACCGGCAGCTTCCGCTCGTGCTGTCCGCCGCGGGCGTGGCCCTCGCCCTGGCGACGGCGGGGACGGCGCTGGTGAGCAGGCGTCTGCTGCGCCAGACCCACGGGCTCGGTCCGGGCGAGATGACCAGGATGTACGAGCACCACGACGCCGTCCTGCACTCCGTCCGCGAGGGCGTGGTCATCGTCGGCGACCAGGGCGATCTGCTGCTAGCCAACGACGAGGCGCACCGACTGCTCGACCTGCCCGAGGACGCCGAACGGCGCAAGGTGCTCGACCTGGGTCTCGATCCCGAGCCCGCGGATCTGCTGGCCTCCGGACGGATGGCCACGGACGAGGTGCACCTGGTCGGCGACCGGCTGCTCGCGATCAACCAGCGGCCCACGGACATCGAGGGCCGGCCCTCCGGCAGCGTCGCCACCCTGCGCGACTCCACCGAGCTGCGTGCGCTGTCCGGCCGGGCAGAGGTGGCGCGGGAACGCCTCACCCTGCTCTACGACGCGGGGGTCGGCGTCGGCACGACCCTGGACGTGACCCGGACCGCCGAGGAGCTGGCCCAGACGGCTGTGCCCCGGTTCGCCGACTTCGTCACCGTCGACCTGTACGACCCCGTGCTGAGGGGCGAGGATCCCGAGGCCGGTTCGGCCCTGCGCCGCTCGGCGGCGGCCGGGATCCGCGACGACGCCCCGATGTACCCGGTCGGCGCGCAGCTCCACTTCGTGGCCTCCTCCCCACAGGGGCGCGCCCTGCGCACCGGCCGGCGGGTCCTCGAACCGCGTCTGGACGAGGCCCCCGGCTGGCACGCCCAGGACCCCGCCCGCGCGCGGAGGATCGTGGACTACGGCATCCACTCGCTGATCACCGTGCCGGTGCGGGCCGGCGCCCGGATACTGGGCCTGGTCACCTTCTGGCGCGCGCAGAAGGCCGAGCCGTTCGACGCCGAGGAGGTGGCCCTGGCGGAGGAGCTGGTCGCCCGGGCCGCGGTGTCGATCGACAACGCGCGTCGCTACACCCGCGAGCACAGCATGGCCGTGACCCTCCAGCGCAGCCTGCTGCCGCGCAGCCTGCCGGAGCAGAGCGCCCTGGACATCGCCTACCGCTACCTGCCCGCGCAGGCGGGTGTGGGCGGTGACTGGTTCGACGTGCTGCCGCTGTCCGGTACGCGCGTGGCGCTGGTCGTGGGAGACGTGGTCGGCCACGGGCTGCACGCCGCGGCCACCATGGGACGCCTGAGGACGGCGGTCCACAACTTCGCGGCCCTGGACCTTCCCCCCGAGGAGCTGCTCGGGCTGCTCGACGAACTCGTCGGCCGGATCGACCAGCACGAGACACCGGACGGCGGGAGTGTTCCGGTGGCGGGGGCGACCTGCGTGTACGCCGTGTACGACCCGGTGTCCCGGCACTGCTCCGTCGCCCGCGCCGGCCATCCGCCGCCCGCCCTGGTCCGCCCCGACGGCGGCGTGACCTTCCCGGACGTGCCCGCCGGTCCCCCGCTCGGCGTCGGGGGGCCCCCGTTCGAGGCGGCCGACCTCGTCCTGGACGAGGGCAGCCGGCTGGTGCTGTACACGGACGGGCTCATCGAGGACCGGCGGCGCGACATCGACGCCGGGCTGGAGGACCTGCGGGCGGCCCTGGCGGCGGCGGGCGAGTCACCGGAGGAGACGTGCCGCGCGGTGGTCGACACCCGGCTGACGGAGCGGCCGAGCGACGACATCGCCCTGATCGTGGCACGCACCCGGGCTCTCGGGGCGGACCGGGTCGCCGAGTGGCGGGTGCCGGCGGACCCTGTGGCGGTCGGTGAGGTGCGCGCGTCGGTGACCCGGCAGCTTGCGGAGTGGCGCCTGGACGAGCTGGCGTTCACCACGGAACTCATCCTCAGCGAGCTGGTGACCAACGCGATCCGGTACGGCAGCGAGCCCATCGGGGTGCGGATGCTGCGTGACCGCGCGCTGATCTGCGAGGTGTTCGACGGCAGCAGCACCTCGCCGCACCTGCGGCACGCGGCCGGCACGGACGAGGGCGGGCGCGGACTGTTCCTGGTCGCGCAGCTCGCCGAGCGCTGGGGCACGCGCTACACGCCCACGGGCAAGGTGATCTGGGCCGAACAGCCCCTGCCCTGACCGCGCCCCCGGCACGTGGGCAGCCCCGACCGCCCGCCCCCTGCCCGGCCGCGCACCCTTGCGTGCTTCGTACGTCTCTACGAATTCACCGTCGGCGGGGTCCCTCTCCGCCCGTCGCTCTGATAGGAAACCTTCCTACCAGATCCGGTCCGGAGTGCCGGCCGGACCGCCTGCCACCCCCCACTCCCCTTGGAGACCCCGTGCACCCTTCGCACCGCGACTCCGCGTCCCCGTCCGCCGCATCCCCCACCTCCACCGCCCCGGCCTCCCGCCGTGCGGTCCTCGCGCTGATCGGCGCCTGCGTGGCGGCGGTCCCCCTCCTGCCCGCGCCGCACGCCGCGGCGGCGCCCGCGGCCGCCGCGGGTCTCGACGACCCGGCGAAGAAGGAGATCGCCATGCAGCTCGTGTCGAGCGCGGAGAACTCCTCGCTCGACTGGAAGGCCCAGTACGGGTACATCGAGGACATCCGCGACGGCCGCGGTTACACCGCCGGCATCATCGGCTTCTGCTCGGGCACCGGCGACATGCTGGACCTCGTCGAGCTCTACACCGACCGCGCACCCGGCAACGTGCTCGCCCGGTACCTGCCGGCCCTGCGCCGGGTCGACGGCACCGACTCCCACGACGGACTGGACCCGGACTACCCGCGGGACTGGCGCACGGCCGCCCGCGACAGGGTCTTCCAGCAGGCGCAGAACGACGAGCGCGACCGCGTGTACTTCGGCCCCGCCGTACGGCAGGGCAGGACGGACGGGCTGCGGGCGCTCGGCCAGTTCGCGTACTACGACGCCATCGTCATGCACGGCGACGGCGACGACCCGACGAGCTTCACGAACATCCGCCGGCGCGCCCTGCGCAGCGCGAAGCCGCCGGCCCAGGGCGGCGACGAGGTGACGTACCTGAACGCGTTCCTCGACGCGCGGGTGTGGGCGATGAGGCAGGAGGAGGCCCACAGCGACACCAGCAGGGTGGACACCGCCCAGCGGGTGTTCCTGCGCAAGGGCAACCTGGACCTCGACCCGCCGCTGGACTGGAAGGTGTACGGGGACTCCTACCACATCGGCTGATCCCCGCGCCGTCCGCCGCGGTGTGCGCGCCCACGAGGAAGCCGGCCCGGGTGTGGTGCCCTCTCGGGCCCGGGCCGGCTTCCCGGCGCGCCGTCAGCCGCCGTTCAGCCGCGAGCGCAGCAGCTGCTTGCCCACTTCGGCGCCCTTGCGGCTGTCCGACTGCGCCTTGCGGAACAGCTCCACGAGCTCGTTGTCCCCGTCGCGCTCGGCGTCCTGGATGTACTGCTCGAGCCGCAGTGCGTTGCTCAGGCACGCCTCGACGTACCAGATGAGGTTGTAGTCCTTGTCGGGCGTGCCGGTGACGTGGCCGGTCTCGGTACCGCTCGTCATGCGGACCTCCTCCTCCTGGGTCTTCGACCGTGGTCTTCGACCTTCGTCCTGGGTCGGCTCCGGGTACCCCTGCGTGGCGTGGCCAACACACCGCGCCACCTGCGCGAACGGTGCGGGCGCCGGCCCGGGTCAGCCGAGGACGCGGTCGAGGTTGTAGGCGGCGCTGATCAGCGACAGGTGGGTGAAGGCCTGGGGGAAGTTGCCCTGCTGCTCCCCGGTGCGGCCGATCTCCTCGGCGTACAGGCCGAGGTGGTTGGCGTAGGTCAGCATCTTCTCGAACGCCAGCCGGGCCTCCTCCAGGCGGCCGGCGCGGGTGAGCGCCTCGACGTACCAGAAGGAGCAGATGGAGAACGTCCCCTCGTCGCCGCGCAGGCCGTCCGGGGTGGCCTCGGGGTCGTAGCGGTAGACGAGGGAGTCGGAGACCAGTTCCTCGGACAGGGCGTCCAGGGTGGACAGCCACTTGGGGTCGCTCGGCGCGATGAACTTCGCCAGTGGCATCATCAGCACGGCGGCGTCCAGCACGTCGCCGCCCTCGTACTGGACGAAGGCCTGCCGCTTCGCGGACCAGCCGCGGTCCATGATGCGGCGGTAGACGGCGTCCCGGCACTGCCGCCAGCGCAGCAGGTCGGCGGGCAGGCCGCGGCGGTTGGCCAGTCGGATGGCGCGTTCGATGGCCACCCAGCACATGAGGCGGGAGTAGAGGAAGGCGCGGCGGCCGCCGCGGGTCTCCCACACGCCCTCGTCGGGTTGGTCCCAGTGGTCGCAGACCCAGTCCACCAGCGCGCACACGTCGTCCCACTGACCGCTGGAGATGGGCTGGGCCCACTTGTCGTAGAGGTAGACCGAGTCGACGAGGGCGCCGTAGATGTCGAGCTGGAGCTGGTCGGCGGCCGCGTTGCCGACCCGGACCGGGGCCGATCCGTGGTGCCCCTCGAGATGGCGGAGTTCGCCTTCGGGCAGGTCGGTACGGCCGTCGATGCCGTAGATGACCTGCAGCGGGCCCTTGCCCGAGCCGTCGCCGGGGCTGATGTGCCTGGTGAGGAAGTGCATGAAGGCCTCGGCCTCGCCGCTGAAGCCGAGCCGCAGCAGTGCGTACACGGCGAACGCGGCGTCGCGGACCCAGACGTAGCGGTAGTCCCAGTTGCGCTCGCCACCGAGCCGTTCGGGCAGGCTCGTGGTGGGCGCGGCGACGATGGCGCCGGTGGGCGCGTAGGTCAGCAGCTTCAGGGTCAGGGCGGAGCGGTGGACCATCTCCCGCCAGCGGCCCCGGTAGCGGGAGGCGGCGAGCCAGCGCCGCCAGTAGGCGACCGTGGCGGCGAACTGCTCCTCGGCCTCTACGTGGGCGCACCGGCGTGGACTTACGACGCCGCCGACCTGGTCCAGGGCGAACACGGCCGACTCGCCCTCGGCCAGCTTGAAGTCCGCCCGGGCGTCGGGGCCGTCCACGGTCAGGGGCACGGTGGCGTTCAGCGCGAGCGACAGCCCGGCGGACTCGAACAGGGTCAGGCCGTCCGTCGCACGGACGGTGTGCGAGTCCCTGCCGTAGTCGAAGCGGGGGGCCACCCGGGCCCTGAAGGGCAGTGTGCCGCGGACGCACACGACGCGCCGGATGAGCCGGTGTCGGTCGGCCTCGGCCGCGTCCGCGGTCACCGGCATGAAGTCCTGCACCTCGCCTACGCCGTCCTCGGTGAAGAACCTGGTGATCAGCACGTTGGTGTCGGGGAAGTAGAACTGCTTGGTCCGGGCGCCGTCGGCGGCGGCGAGCTCGAAGCAGCCGCCCCGGTCCGCGTCGAGGATGGACGCGAAGACGCTGGGGGCGTCGAAACGGGGGCAGCAGTACCAATCGATGGTGCCGTTGGTGCCGACGAGCGCGACGGTGCGCAGGTCGCCGATCAGTCCGTGTTCGGAGATCGGCACGTAGCGCGGCGCCGCGGGCGCGCCCTGCCGGCTGAAGGTGTCGGCCATCGCAGCAGCCTCCCTGTCCGCAGACGCACGGACTGCTTCCAGCGTAGAGCCGCAGCCGGTGCCGCCGCCCTCCGGATGCGGGGCGCGGCCGGGCACGCGATCGTGGGAGGGAGTCCCGTCTCGCGCGGCACGGGCGCCGGTGCGGCGGCCGGCTGGGAGGAGACGCGGACTCGAGGAGGAGACATGTCGCCGTCACAGCCCGAGTCATCCCGTTCGTCCGGGGAGTTCGTCACCCCGGACAATGTGCTCCACGTCCGTACCGGCACCGATGTCTCGGCCGAGGACATCGTGCTGGCCGGGGGCAGGGACATCACCCCGAAGAACCTCGAGTGGGCCCAGCGCAAGCTGGCCACGGAGGGGCCGATCGCGATCGAGAAGCTGCTGCCCTGACCCGAGGGTTCCGTCGCCGCTCCGCCGGCGGGGAACCGGAAGCGGCGCTCCGGTTCCCCGCCGCCGGCGGCGTGCCCGGCGCCGGACGCCTCCGCGGGCCGTGCGGGCCCGGGTCACGGGCGCCGGGCGTCCCAGGCGAGCGGTTCGTCGGGCAGCTCGCTGTCGTCCTCGACGACGTGCACGGCGGCCTCCTCCGCTCCGGCCGCGCCCGCGTCGATACCCACGTCGTGGGCCACTTCCTCCTTGGTGGTGTCGGTGTGCGCGCCCTGGTCGGGGGCCACCAGACGGCCGGCGCGGCGGGCGCCCGCCTCCGGGTCCACCGGCTCGCCCTCGCCGCCGGGCAGGTCGCCGACCCCGTCACCGACCTCCTCGCCCACGTCGGGCGTCTCCTGGGCGAGCCGCTGGTCGAGGGTCTCGCCGTCGTGCTGCTCGGCGGCCGTGACGCCGTGCTTGCCGACACCGACGGGCTTCTCGGGCGGGGAGTAGCCCTGGTCGAGGATCTCGTCGTACGTCGGTTCCTCCAGCGCGTCCGACAGGTCCAGCGGCGCGGCGTCCTCCTGCTCCTCGTTGTCCCCGGTCGGCTGGTACGCATCGTCGGCCATCGGATCGGTGCTCACGAGTGCCTCCCTGGCATCGGCTCGTCTCAGAGGTGTCGTGATCCGCGTTTCCCGGTACGGCGGTCCTAACCAACCAGGTCGCCGACGGTGATCAACGGGATGAAACGGCCGGCACCGCTCCAACTGCCGCCGGCGGGCGCTCCGCCCGGCTTGAAGGCCGCAGGTGCGCCGCTATCATCACCTCCACACACGGTGTGATCATCCGGCTGCCGCAGCGGTGGGCGATGCCCGCACCACCCCCCGTTCTCTCCGGCCCCTTCCGAGGCCTCCCTCGGGCGGATCCGTGCCGGCTCCCCACGCGTCCGGGCCAGGCCGCCCCGCGTCGTGCACGACGGAAAGCAGCGCATCGATGAGCAACAGCAGGGGCAGAGGGCTGCAGGCAGGCGCCCTCGGAACCTTCGACACCGTGGTGATGGCCGTGGCGGGCAGTGCCCCGGCGTACTCGCTGGCGGCGACCACGGCGGTCCTGGTCGGGTCGGTGGGCCTGGCCAGTCCGGCGGCCCTGCTGTACTGCCTGATACCGATGCTGGGCATCGCGCTGGCGTTCGGCTACCTCAGCCGGATCGACGTGAACGCGGGTGCCAGCTACTCGTGGGTGGGCCGCACGCTCCACCCGTTCCTCGGCTTCCTCAGCGGCTGGGCCCTCGTCGTGTCGGCGACCATCTTCATGGTGGCCGGTTCGCTGCCCGCCGGGTCGATGACACTGGCCCTGTTCGACGCCGGACTCGCCGAGAACACGGCCCTGTCGACGGTGGTCGGCGCGGGATGGTTCGTGCTGATGCTGCTGGTGGTGCTGGGCGGAGCCCGGCTGACCGTGCGGGCGCAACTCGTCATGTCGGGGGTGGAGTTCGCCGTGCTCGCCCTGTTCGCCGTCCTCGCCGTCCTGCACACCGGCGACGCCCGGGCCTTCGACTGGTCGTGGCTGGGCTTCGGCCATTTCGACGGGGTGTCCGGGTTCGCCTCCGGCGCCCTCATCGCCGCCTTCTACTACTGGGGCTGGGACGTCACCAGCAACCTCAGCGAGGAGACCCGCGACAGCCGCCGGACGACGGGACTCGCGGGACTGATCGGCCTGGGCGTCGTCTTCCTGCTGTTCGAGGTGTTCACCATCGCGGTGAACGTCGTGCTGTCCTCGCGACAGATCCACGAGAACGAGGCCAACGTCCTCGCGGTGCTCGGCGAGGAGCTCTGGCCGGGCTGGGGCGGCAGGCTGCTCGTCGTCTCGGTGATGCTGTCCACGATCGCCACCCTGGAGACCACGCTGATCCAGGTCACCCGCTCGCTGTTCGCCATGGGCCGCGACCGTACGATGCCGTCCGCGCTGGGCCGGGTGCACCGCACCTGGAACACCCCCTGGGTGGCCGTGGCCGTGGTCGGCGCGGTGGCGCTGGCCATGTTCATCGCGTCCAACGCGCTGGGCACGGTGGGCGAGATCCTGGCGGACGCCATCTCGGCGATCGGCCTGCAGATCTCCGTCTACTACGGTCTGACGGGCCTGGCGGTGGTGGTCGCCTACCGCAGGATGCTGCTGAGGTCGGTGGCCCACTTCGTGTTCGGCGGTCTGTGGCCGCTGGTGGGGGCGCTGTTCATGTTCTGGGTCTTCGTCGAGTCGCTGGGCGAGCTGGAGCCCGCCGCGATCGCGATCGGCATCGGGGGCCTGGCCGCCGGTCTGGTGCCGATGCTGTGGTACTGGCGGCGGGGCAGCGACTACTACCGGCCGGCGAAGCTGGACGCCAGCCGCACGATCCGGGCCGACTACATCCCCGGCGCCCGCGCGGGCGAGCGGTCCCGCGCGTACGAGGGCCTTCCCACCGACTTCTGAGGACGAGGCCGATGGCACGCCAGAGCCGCACCACCGACTTCGACCCCGACTACGGGGACGAGGCGCTCACCCGCGCCCGCCAGGACATCGTCATCGGCCGCTGGCAGGGCCTGCGGGACCTGCTGCGGGACACCGGCGCCGACTGGCCGGTGCGGGGCCACCGGATCCGGCTGCTGGCGCAGGCGTGCACGGGCAGTTCGACCGTGGAGTCCTGGCTGGCCGCCGAGCCGCACAGCGCGGACGCGCTGGTGCTGCGGGCGGCGACCGAGACGGCCCGCACCTTCCACCTGGCCATCGCCGCGGGCCGGGGGGTGCCGATCGAGCAGTCCCGGCTGGACACGGCGGTGCGGGCCTGCCTGCGGGCCACGGAGGCCTGGCCGGAGGACCCCACGCCGTGGATCTCGCTGATCTCCGTGGCCCGGCTGTATCCGACGGGCGTGCGGCGCCGGGAACTGGCCCGCTGGTGGGACGAGTTGCACCGGCGCGACCCGCACAGCGTCGAGGGCCATCTGCAGGTGCTGCACTACTACTCCTCACGCTGGCACGGCACCCACGGCCTGATGTACGACTTCGCCCGCGACGCGGCCGGGGCGGCGCCGCCCGGCTGCCCCCTGCCGGTGGTGGTGCAGTACGCGCGGGTGGAGGAGTTCCGGTACGTCCTGGAGGGCGCGCGGGGGCAGCGCTCCGCCGTGGGCTGCGGGCAGCAGTGGGACCACGACGGGGCGGTCAGCGACGTGAGGCGCACCTGGGAGCGGTGGATCGTGCCGCGCAGGGACGCCGTCGTGGCACCGGAGGAACTGCGCGACGTCAACTACCTGGCGCACGCGGCCTGTCTCGCGGGCGCCCTGGACGTCGCCGGGCCGCTGCTGCGGATGCTGGGCCGCCGGGCCACGAGGACGCCGTGGTCGTACACCGGGGACCCGGTCAGGCAGTTGGTGCGGTGGCGCCGGGAGGCGGGAGTGCGGACCTGACCGGGGTCGTGCGGGCGGCCGCCGGCCCGGCGCCGGCGGCGGGCGCGACGTACAGCCGCAGCGGGCCGACGCGCCGGGAGGGCCAGGCGCGGGCGTACTCGGGCGGCCGGCCGTCGGCGGTGGTGAGCACGGCGACCGGCATCCGCCGCGCGGTCCGTTCGACGGCGGCCCGGGTGGTGTTGGCGTTCGGGCCGCCGGTCGCGACGGAGGCGCAGCCGGTGTAGAAGGCGATCGGGACGGCGTTCTGCCCGGTGAGCAGGCAGGGCGGGCGGACGCCGAGGCGGTGCAGCGCGGCGGCGGTGCGGTCCCAGCCGCGGCGGTCGGCGGTCGTGCGCTGCACCGTGTGGGTGAGGACCGCGAACTGGACGGCGAGATGCCCGGCGAGCCCCAGCACGACCAGGGCGGCCACCGCCGGCCGCCGGACGCGGCCCCGGACCGTCAGGAGCCGGACGAGGACGTCGGCGACGGGGATCGCCAGCAGGGCGTAGGAGGGCAGCAGGAAGCGCGGCGCCGCGTACCCGATCAGGAAGAGGTAGGGGAACGCGGCCGTGGCGGCGCAGCCCAGCGCCACCAGGGTGGGCGTGCCCCGCCGGGCGCGCACGGCGAGCGCGAGCCCCAGCAGGGCGAGCAGCGGCAGGACGTACCACCAGGCGGTGACCACCGGATGCGGCATCGCGCCGGTGCACGGACGGCACAGGGTCCGGCCGCTGAGACTGCGCAGCTGGTCGTCGACGGCGAAGTACCAGCCGAGGCCGCCCTGGATCGCGGAGCCGTCGGACAGCCGCCGCAGCAGGCCGCCGTACGCGGCGTAGGCCTCGATCACCCACTCGGCGGCTCCCGCGGCCAGACCGGCGAGCAGCGCGGCCAGGGGCCGCCAGTGGCGGCCCCGCAGGGCGAGGGGCAGCAGCGGGAGCGCCACCCACACCGCGTCCGTGGGCCGCATCCACGCCATCAGCGCGGCGCCGGCTGCCAGGCCCCACGGCGCCGCCCGGTCGGCACGGTCCGCGCGGGCGCGCAGGAAGCAGCCCGCGCAGACCAGCGCGCCCACGGCCACCCAGTAGTTGGGCATCGCCTGCGGGCCGTAGAACAGCGTCACCCAGAGGGTGGTGAACAGGGCGCCGGCGAGCGCGAGCACGCGCGGCGGGAACATCCCCCGCCACACCCGCAGGGCCACGTACAGGGCGAGGCCGGACAGCAGCGCCAGGTAGACGCGCAGCAGCACGGTGGACGACGACCAGGAGGCGATCGGCGCCACGAGCAGCGGGACACCGCGGGAGCGGGGGGCGCTGAAGAAGGCCGCCGGTGCGTGGGAGCTGACCTGGCTGACGTAGACGGTCTCGTCCCAGCCGAGGCCCATGCCGGGCCGGACGAGGAGGAGCTGGGCCACGGTGAAGGCGGCGGCCACGGCCGCCAGGAGGCCCTGGCCGCCGAAGCGGGGACCGCCGCGGGAGGGGCCCGGCGGCCAGGAGCGCCGCATTCCGGCCCGTACGGCGTGCGCGGTGTCGGGCATCCGGGCTCCCTCACCCCTCCATCTCACGGGCCCGCGCCACCCGCCGCCCCGGAGCCTGGAGCGGCGTACGGAGCGGCACGGGGACGGCGCGGGCAGGACGGCGAACGCCAAAAACGGCGGCACGACGTCGGTCGGGACCTATAGGACGAACAACGACAAACTAACCCGGCCGGTACGCTTTGTCCGGCAGCGATACCCCCGGGGGCCTGTCACCCCTACGCGCTGTAAGGTTGAGGGCATGGCTGGCAGGGGGCCTCACGGCGGGACGGGACGGCGCAACGCGGGGGAGCTGGAAGGCGCGGTCCTCGGGGCGCTCTGGTCGGCCCAACGGCCCCTGACCCCGGCGGAGATCCAGACGGCTCTCGGCGGCGACCTGGCGTACAACACCGTGCACACCATTCTCAAGCGGCTGCACGACAAGGGTCTGGTGCTGCGCGACGCCGGCGGGCGGCGCGGCGCCTACCGGCCCGCCAAGAGCGCGGCGGAGCTGACCGCGGAGGCGATGCACGCCGCTCTGGACCGGGGCCCCGACGCGATCGCCGCCCTGCGGCAGTTCGTCACGGGGCTCAGCCCCGAGGAGGGGCGGGCGCTGCGCGACCTGCTCACCGGCGGCGCGGCCTGACAACGGGGCCACGGCCCGCGCCGTGCACGGGGGCACCGGGCTACGGCGGGCCGGCCCGGTCCGGCCAGGTGGCGAGGACACGCGGGGGTGGACGGCCGCCACGGCGCCGGCGCGACGACCGCCCCCCGCGTCACCCCTCGCCGTCGTCGCCGTCGCGCCCGCGGGCGTTCGGACGCCGGTGCGGAGGCTGCTCGGGCGTGGGACGGGCCGTCAGGGGCGGCACCGGGCAGGTCGCGGGGTTGCCCGGCCGCACCGTGATCGGGTCGCCGTGGTGATGCAGCGTCAGCGCCTCACCGGACAGCAGCGAGTACGTCGCACTGTGCCGGCCGATCTCCACGCACAGCCGACGGCCGCGGAACTGCAGGCTGAACACCAGACGCCGGAACTTCTCCGGCAGCCGCGGCGCGAACGCCAGCGTGTCGCCGGCCCGGCGGGTGCCGCCGAAACCCGCGACGAGGGCCACCCAGGTCCCCGCCAGCGACGCGATGTGCAGGCCGTCGCGGGTGTTGTGCTCCAGGTCCTCCAGATCCATCAGGGCCGCCTCGGCCGCGTAGTCGTAGGCCAGGCGCAGATGGCCCGCCTGGGCGGCGATCACAGCCTGGACGCACGCCGACAGGGACGAGTCCCGGACCGTCAGCGGCTCGTAGTACGCGAAGTTGCGGGCGACCTGTTCGTCGTCGAAGTGGCTGCCGCAGGCGTACATGGCGAGGACCAGGTCCGCCTGCTTGACTACCTGCTTGCGGTACAGGTCGAAGTAGGGGAAGTGCAGCAGCAGCGGGTACTGGTCGGGACGGGTGGCCGCGAAGTCCCAGGACTGGTAGCGGGTGAAGCCCGCGCTCTGCTCGTGCACGCCGAGGGTGGCGTTGTACGGCACGTGCATGGCCTCGGCGGCGTCCCGCCACGCGGCGCTCTCCTCGTCGTCGACGCCGAGCTGCTCCGCCTCCTTCGGGTGGCGTTCGACGACGTCGGCGGCGGCCAGCAGGTTCGCCCGCGCCATGAGGTTGGTGTAGGTGTTGTCGTCGGCGATCGCGCTGTACTCGTCGGGACCGGTGACGCCGTCGATGTGGAAGGCGCCGTGGTGGTCGTGGTGGCCCAGCGACCGCCACAGACGGGCGGTCTCCACCAGCAGTTCCACGCCGGTGTCGCGTTCGAAGTCGCTGTCGCCGGTCGCCGAGACGTACCGCACCACGGCGTGCGCGATGTCGGCGTTGACGTGGAACGCGGCCGTCCCCGCGGGCCAGTACGCCGACCCCTCCTGGCCCTCGATGGTCCGCCAGGGGAACGCGGCGCCCCGCAGTCCGAGCTGGGCGGCCCGCTCCCGGGCGGCGGGCAGGGTGTTCCGCCGCCAGCGCAGCGCCTCGGCGACGGCGCCCGGCGCGGTGTACGTCAGCACGGGCAGCACGAACATCTCTGTGTCCCAGAAGGCGTGACCGTCGTAGCCGGAGCCGGTCAGCCCCTTGGCGGGGATCGCCCGCTGCTCGGCGCGGGCCCCGGCCTGCAGGACGTGGAACAGGGCGAAGCGGACGGCCTGCTGGATCTCCTCGTCGCCGTCCACCTCGACGTCGGCGCGCGCCCAGAAGTCGCGCAGGTACTCCTCCTGTTCGTGCGCCAGGCCGCTGAAGCCGCTGAGCGCGGCCGCCGCCAGCGCCGCGTCGGCCTGGTCCCTTATCGCCGGCAGGGAGCGCACACCCGACCAGCCGTGCGAGACGAGTTTCTCCACCCGCAGCCGCTGTCCCGGGTCGAGGACGGAGGTGACGGTGAGCCGGGCCATGTCGGGGTGGCTCTCGTCGGCGACCGCCGTCCGCTCGGGGCCGGAGACGACGTGGTCGGCGGCCACCGCGACGCGCAGGCCGCTGTTGCGGGTGCGGTGGACCAGACGCAGCCGGCTGTCCGCGGAGAAGTGCTCCTCCGGCTCCAGCGGGGCCTGCAGCGCCCTCGCGGCGCGCGGGTCGCCGTCGGGGTCCGGCAGCTGCTCGTTGGCGACGAGCTCCGACTGGATCACCACACGCGTCCGGCTGTCGAGGGCCTCCACCTCGAAGGCCACGGCGGCGATCGACCGCTGGGTCAGGGAGACCAGCCGGGTGGAGCGCAGGCGGATCGCCGAACCGGCCGGCGAGACCCACTCGCAGGTCCGCTCCAGCACTCCCCGGCGCAGATCGAGGACGCGCTCGTGGGAGACGAGGCGGCCGTAGCGCAGGTCGAACGGCTCGTCGTCGACGAGCAGGCGCAGGATCTTGCCGTTGGTGACGTCGATGACCGTCTGGCCCGACTCCGGGTAGCCGTAGCCGGCCTCCGCGTACGGCAGGGGGTGCACCTCGTGCACGCCGTTGAGGTAGCTGCCGGGCAGGCCGTGCGGTTCACCCTCGTCGAGGTTGCCGCGCCAGCCGACGTGCCCGTTGGACAGCGCGAACACGGACTCGCTCTGGGCCAGGACGTCCAGGTTGAGCTCGGTCTCGCGCACCGTCCAGGGCTCGACGGCGTACGAGCGCTGCGTGATCACGTGTCACCCCCCAGCTCGGCCAGGTCCTTGACGACGACGCTCGCGCCGTGCGCGTACAGCGCGTCGGCCTGGCCGACGCGGTCGACGCCGACGACGTAGCCGAAGCCGCCCGCGCGTCCCGCGTCCATGCCGGCCAGCGCGTCCTCGAACACGGCGGCGTGCGCGGCGTCGACGCCGAGGTCGCGGGCGGCGGCGAGGAACGTGTCGGGGTGCGGCTTGCCCGGAAGCTTCCGCTCGGCGGCGACCACGCCGTCGACGCGGACGTCGAACAGGCGCTCCGCGTCGATCGAGCGCAGCACCTCACGCGTGTTGGCGCTGGAGGAGACGATCGCGGTGCGCAGGCCGGCGGCCCGGACCGCGTGGAGGTAGCGCAGCGTGCCCTGGTAGGCCTCCACGCCCTCGGTGCGGAGCTTGTGCAGTACCAGTTCGTTCTTGCGGTTGCCGAGGCCGCGGACGGTCCGGGCGTCCGGCGGGTCGTCGGGGGTGCCCTCGGACAGTTCGATGCCGCGGGAAGCGAGGAAGGCACGGACGCCGTCGGCGCGGGGCCGCCCGTCGACGTACTCGTCGTAGTCGTCGACCTGGTCGAAGGGCCGGAAGTCCGCGCCGTCCCGCTCACGCAGGAACGCGTCGAAGGCCTCCTTCCAGGCGGCCGCGTGCACGACGGCCGTCTTCGTGACGACACCGTCGAGGTCGAAGAGGCAGGCTTGGATGTCTTCGGGCAGACCGAGCTTCGTCATACAGGGCACCTTTCCCCGCGGCGCGGCGTTGAGAGGGTGTCGAGTGCCACACGGAGCGTACTTTCCGACGCCGTCCGGCACATGGATGCGGGCTGTCCGCGATCCCCGACGACGAGGCGGCGGCCGGGCCGCTGGTGGCCGGGGCGCGGGCCGGGACGGGGAAGCAGCCCAGGAGGTGCTGCTTCCTGCTCGCGCCCGGAGTGCTTGGCGGCGGTGCAGGCGCGGACGACGTCGCGGGCCTGGACCAGGTGCGCGGCGCGTGGCGCGTCGAGAAGTGGGACGGTTGAGCCCGGCCGGGGGTCGTCGGCTCGCCGGTCGCGAAGGCAGCCACGCTGTCGATGTGTCGTCGATCAGAGCGAGCTGCGATCGCCGGCCCTCCTGACTCAGAAGACCAGACGGACGGCGGGGCCCCGCTGCTGTCAGCGGGGCCCGCGGCGTCGTCGGTTTCGGTCAGACGGGTGCCGGCCGGGATCGGTCGCCCATGGGTTCGAGGCGGACGACGATGCCCTTGGACGTGGGCTGGTTGCTTACGTCCGCGACGCTGTCGAGCGGCACCAGGACGTTCGTCTCCGGGTAGTAGGCGGCGGCCGAACCCTTGGCCGCGGGGTAGGACACGACCTGGAAGTTCTCGGCCCGGCGCTCGGTGCCGTCCTCCCAGACGCTCACCAGGTCCACGCGATCGCCCTGAGCGAGGCCGAGTTCGGACAGGTCGGCCGGGTTGACGAGGATCACGTGGCGGCTGCCGTGGATGCCGCGGTAGCGGTCGTTGTTGGTGTACGGGACGGTGTTCCACTGGTCGTGCGAGCGCAGGGTCTGCAGCAGCAGGTGACCCTCGGGGGCCCGGGGGACCACCCGCTCGTTGCAGGTGAACCGGGCCTTGCCGGTCTCGGTCCTGAACACGCCCTCGTTGACCGGGTTGGGTAGCTGGAAGCCGCCCGGCCGGGTCACCCGGGCGTTGAAGTCGTGGAAGCCCGGCACGATCCGGGAGATGCTGTCGCGGATGGTGTTGTAGTCGCCCTCGAACTTGAGCCAGGGGATGTCCCCCTCGCCGCCGAGGCTCAGCCGGGCGAGCCGGCACAGGATGGCGACCTCGCTCAGCAGCACCCGCGAGGCCGGTTCGAGTCGTCCCTGGGAGGTGTGCACCTGGCTCATGGAGTTCTCGACGGTGACGAACTGCTCGCCGTCGGCCTGGACATCACGCTCGGTGCGCCCCAGCGTCGGCAGGATCAGAGCGGTGTCACCGCAGACGGTGTGCGAGCGGTTGAGCTTGGTGGAGATGTGGGCGGTCAGCCGGCACGAACGCATCGCCTTCTCGGTGACCTCGCTGTCGGGCGCTGCGCGCACGAAGTTCCCGGCCAGGGCGAGGAAGACCTTGACGCGGCCCTCCAGCATCGCCTTGATCGAGTTCACCGAGTCCAAGCCGTGCGCGCGCGGCGGATCGAAGCCGAACTCCTCCTGAAGGGCGTCCAGGAAGGTGTCCGGCATCTGCTCCCAGATGCCCATGGTGCGGTCGCCCTGGACGTTGCTGTGGCCGCGCACCGGGCAGGCGCCGGTGCCGGCGCGCCCCAGATTGCCGCGCAGCATCAGGAAGTTGACGATCTCCCGGATGGTGGGTACGCCGTGCTTGTGCTGGGTGATGCCCATCGCCCAGCACACGATGACGCGTTCGCTCCGCAGGACCTCGTCGCGGACCTCCTCGATCTCCTCGCGGGTCAGTCCCGTCGCCGCACGCACGTCGTCCCAGTCGACGGTGCGGGCGTGCCGGGCGAACTCCTCGAAACCGGAGGTGTGGGCCTTGATGAAGTCGTGGTCCAGGACGGTGCCGGGACGCGCGTCCTCCGCCTCCAGCAACAGCCGGTTCAGTGCCTGGAACAGGGCGAGGTCTCCGCCCGGCTTGATGTGCAGGAAGCGGTCGGCGATCTGGGTGCCCCGCCCCACTACTCCACGCGGCTTCTGCGGGTTCTTGAAGCGTCGCAGGCCCGCCTCCGGCAACGGGTTCACCGCCACGATGCGGCCGCCGTTGCGTTTGGCCTCCTCCAGGGCCGAAAGCTGCCGCGGGTGATTGCTGCCCGGGTTCTGCCCCACCAGGAAGATCAGGTCCGCGTGGTGGAGGTCGTCGAGACTCACGGTGCCCTTGCCGACGCCCAGCGTCTCGTTCAGGGCGAAGCCGCTGGACTCGTGGCACATGTTGCTGCAGTCGGGCAGGTTATTGGTGCCGTAGGCGCGGGCGAAGAGCTGGAAGACGAAGGCGGCCTCGTTGCTGGCCCGGCCGGAGGTGTAGAAGACCGCCTCGTCGGGCGAGTCCAGCCCCTTCAGTTCCTGCGCCAGGACGCCCAGGGCGTCGTTCCAGCCGATGGGCTCGTAGTGGTCCGAGCCCGGCCGTTTGATCATCGGCTCGGTGAGCCGGCCCTGCTGGTTGAGCCACATGTCGGAGCGGGCGGCCAGATCGGACACGCTGTGCTCGCGGAAGAAGTCGGCGGTGATCCGGCGCGTCGTGGCGTCGTCGTTGATGTGCTTGGCGCCGTTCTCGCAGTACTCATTGCGATGGCGCCGGCCCGGAGCGGGGTCCGCCCACGCGCAGCCGGGGCAGTCGACCCCGCCCACCTGGTTCATGGTCAGCAGGTCGACCCCGGTCTTGCGCGGGGAGGTCTGCTCCAGGGAGTACTCCAGCGCGTGCGCGACGGCGGGAACTCCGGCCGCCCACTTCTTCGGCGGTGTCACGGAGAGGGAGGTCTCCGGCTCCTCACCGGGCGGGTTTTGCATCGCTTGGCCTTTCTCTTGCCGTGTGCGGTACGCGGGTCAGCCGACGGGCCACTGGGCGACACGGCTCCTGGGCGGTTCCGGGGTGTCGTGCTGAACCCGGCCGTTGCGGATGGTGCCGCGCCAGGCACCGCCCTCCTGACCGAGCCCTTCGATGAAGTGCTTGAAGCTCACCAGTTCGCTGCGCACCAGTCGCACGGTCAGCCCGACGACCCTGGACGAGCGGGTGAGGACCTTCGCGGCCCCCTGCGGTTGGAGGAGCATCCGGACCGTGATCGTGGTGCCACCGGACTCCGTCGGCCTGAACTCGACCTCGCCCTGGTGGGTGGGGTGCTGCTCCAGGCCACGCCAGGCCAGGTAGGCGTCAGGGTCCTGTTCCACGATCTCGACCGCGAAACGGTGACGCAGGGGGCCGTAGCCGATGGTCCACGCGGTGACGGTAGGCCTGATCTGCTCGACGTCGCGCACCACGGTCGAGAAGCGCGGGAACGTCTTGAACTGCGTCCACTGGTTGTAGGCCGTGCGGACCGGCACCGCGACCTCGACCGTCTCCTCGACGTGCCGCTCCCGCAGCGGACGGCGGCGTGTGACCCCGTCGCCGTCGGAGCGCATGCCCGGGGTGTTCGGCACGACCTGCCCACCGTCGTCTTCGTGCGCCATCATGGTCCTTCCTCCGGTGCGGGAGTCGGGCGTCCGGAGACCCGGCCCTCCCCTTGTGGGGCAGGGCATCTCTTCCGGTTCCCCGATCCCGGGTTTCGAGTCACCCGACCGCGTGGGCGCCCCGCCGGCGTGGGGGTCGGTGCCGGGCACGGCCCATGGCCCGGCTCGGCTGATACCCCGTAGCCCAGGCCGGGCCTTGGAGGTCGGGTCACCCGGCGCGCTGGGTCGTCTCCCCGGCCTGAGCGGGTACGGCGGGCAGGGAGACGGTGCAGGAGGCGCAGCGTCGGGCCTGGGCGGGTACGGGGCTGAGGCATTCGGGGCAGTCCCGTTTGGGGGCCTGGACGTCGTGGTGCGGGGCGAGCCGTTCGTGGAGCTTGTTGATCGGGAGCACGACCAGGAAGTACAGGGCGCTGGCGAGGAGGAGGAAACTGATCGCCGCGTTGAGGAAGGCCCCGTAGGGGAACTTGGTGGCGCCTACGGTGAAGGTCTTGCGGCTCATGTCGCCGGCGGCGCCGGTGGCCAGCCCGACGAGTGGGGTCAGGAAGGCGCCGACGAAGCCGTTCACCACGGCGGTAAAGGCTGCCCCGATGACGATGCCGACTGCCAGGTCGACCACGTTGCCGCGCAGGATGAAGCTGCGGAAGCCCTTCACCTTCTCACCCCTAAGAGGCTCTTGACGTCGACGAGCGGCACCGGAAGCGCGGTCAGCCCACTCCGTTCACCACCTCGCATGCCCTGCCACCCGTCACCCATGCCGACTCAGCCACGCTCGTCGACAGACCCCGGCGATCAAGCCCTGGCCGCGCGGTCAGGTCTCGTCCAGGCGGCGCCGGTCCTCCTCGTCCCACTTTCGTGTGTCGCGGGGCTGGGTGTACGGCTCGGCCTCGGGCGGATGCCCGCCGGCGATGGCCCGCTGCCGCACCGTCTCCGCGTCGAACTCCAGGCCCAGCAGGATCACCAGGTTGGAGATCCACAACCAGACGAGGAAGACGATCACGCCGGCCATCGTGCCGTAGGTCTTGTTGTACGAAGCGAAGTTGGCGACGTAGAACGCGAAGCCGGCGGAGGCGATCATCCACATCACCAGGGCCAGAAAACTGCCCGGGGTGACCCACCTGAACCCCTTCACCTTCGCGTTGGGGCTCGCCCAGTACAGGATCGCGATCATCACGGTGACCAGGACGACGAGGACCGGCCACTTGGCAATCGACCACGCCGTCAGCGCCGTGTCCCCCACCCCCAGAGCCTGCCCGGCCCGGCGGGCCAGGGAGCCGGTGAAAACCACGATCAGCGCGCTGATCACGGCCAGCACCATCAGCACGACCGTGACCCCGACCCGCACCGGCAGTACCTTCCACACCGGACGGCCCTCGGGCATGTCGTAGACGGCGTTGGAGGCGCGGATGAACGCCGCCACGTAGCCGGACGCCGACCAGATCGCCAGGGCCAGACCGACGAGGGCCATGACCGACCCGACACCGGCGTTCCCCTGCAACTGCTCCACGGCCCCAGTGATGATGGTGCGGGCGGAGCCGGGGGCGAACTGTCTGAGGTTGTTCAGCACCGTGTCGGTGGCCGACTTCCCGGCGATGCCGAGCAGGGAGACCAGCGCCAGCAGTGCCGGGAACAGCGACAGCACCCCGTAGTACGTCAAGGCCGCCGCGCGGTCGGACAGTTCGTCGTCCTTGAACTCCTTCAGCGTGCCCTTGAGGACTTCGCTCCACGACCGCTTGGGCAACTTGGTCGGGGCATCCGGTGCCCGCCGTTCGACCTCCGGGCCCGGACCGGCCTCCTCCGGTGCAGGCACCTCGCCATCGCGGCCGGCGTCTTTTCCTGGATGCAGATTCGCCATACCCACGGAGTAACCCCGCGCCGGGCCCTCCTAACGCCCATTCCGCAACCTCGGTCTGATCCCCGACCAGACGGACGCGGAAGGTCACCATGGATCAAGTGTGACGTCATGCTGGGCTTTTCATCCAAGCGATGAGCCGGGTGCGCCAGCCGTCCTTGGTGTGCGGCCGGACCGGTTCCGGCCTCGTCGGAGCTGTCGGCTCCGGTGTGCGTGCACTCGTGCGCGGCGTCGGCTCGCACGTGCATCGCCGGCGTGTTGGCACGCCGGCGAGCACTTGCTCCACGTGTCTTCCGCAGCCCTCGTAGGTCGCCTTCCGGCATGACCCGCAGACAGCACGTTGGCACATGGTTTCCTCCGTTGACGCCGGCTCTGATGTACGGCCCAGTAATACCAACAGTTTCGTCACAGTCGAATTTCACATTTTCACCACAATGGACCTTCGGATGGGCACGGTCTCCACGCGATGCTGGCGTCTGCCGGCAACAGGTCCGGCCGTGAGCGCGTCAACCTCCGGACATGCCGCGCCTTTTGGCGCCCTTATCCAGCTATCAGGGACAGGAGGACCTGGGTGCCGCATGACATATCTCACCCAGCCAGTCGAACGGTCACGGTCACAGATCTCCCTGAGGTTGCTCGGGGCACCGGCACAGTGGTTCGATCACGCCCGGCCGAAAAAATGGAGGAGGCGTTCCGCATTGACAGGCCGTCACCGCGTCGTTTCGGGATCGTCGGCCTGGTGCGGTGAGGGCATGAAACCGAGAACGGGCAACCGCTCAGTCCACTGGGTGGTGTGTGCCCGGACAGAAGGGAGCAACGTGAGTTGCTCGCACGCCGTAGGCTGCCCCCTTTTCCCCTTGCTCAGATCAAGCTTGCAAGGGTGGCGCGACTACTACTGCGACAGCGAGGATCACTGGCTCGGTTGCGCGCGCTACGAGATGTCGCTCACCGGGGAGCGTGTGCCGATCAGTCTCCTGCCCAACGGAGCCCGCGCGCGACACCTCGAGGACGCGTCCACCGACACGGGCCGGTCCGCCGCCGTCGACCCGAGGCAGGGGCCCGGGCAGACCCCGCCGCCCCAGCGCCAAGCGTGGTCGTCTGAGAGTGCGTCCTGGTCGCAGCCCGAACCGGCTCGGCCACCCCAGCCGTCAGGACCTGCGGCCGCGGCGCCAGAACCCGGGAGCCGGCTCGGGCCCGCGTCTGCGCCGATCTCCGCCTCGGTCCACCGGCCGTCACCGTCCCCGCAGTTTCCCCAGCCGCAGGACCGCCCGTCCCGGCGTGCACGGCAAGGGAACCGCCCGAAGCGCGGCTTGTGGGCTCGATTCACCGAATGGATGGGAGGCCCCGCATGAGCGGCTACTGGCCCTGGTGGGGCGGCGCTGTTGGGCTCGCCTTGATCACCATCAACTACGCCCTCACCACGGACCGGTCCTTCGGGGTGTCGTCCGCGTGGGACCGCGTGCTGCACTGGCGCAGGGAGCGGCGCCTGGAGAGGATGGACGAGGAGTTCACCGACGAGCGTGCTCTGGCGCAAGCCCTTGCCGTGGCTACGGCGGAGCACTTCGGCACCGGACCTGGCGCGCCCGCAGCGCCGCCGGGGGCGTACGGGATGTCACAGCCGCTCGCAGCGGATGCCGAGCCGACGGTGAGTGAGGACACCCCGGTCGCCGGCCCGGGTCCAGCCCCGTTGGTCACCCAGGCTGCGCTGCTGGTGTCGATATTCGTCGGCGGACTGATCGCCGCGCTGACCTCCGGCCGGTTCCACCTCCGCTTCGACATGGGGCCGGGCTTTCGGAGCCTGGTCACCGCCGATCCGATCACGATGCTCGTCCTGCTGTTCGTCGGAGGGGTGCTTGTCGGCTTCGGCACTCGGCTGGCCGGCGGATGCAGTTCCGGTCACGGACTCAACGGCTGCGGTCGCCTGCGCCCGGTCAGTCTCGTTGCGACCGCGGTGTTCTTCGGTACCGCCGTCGGGGTGTCGTTCTTGCTGTGGAAGGTGATCTGATGCGTACTCGGGGCGCGATTCTGCTGGCCAACGTCATCACCGGGCTGGCGCTCGGCTTCACCGTCTCCAACATCGGCTTCGGCGACTACACCGAGCTGAACCGCATGTTCACCTTCCAGGACCTGCGTATGCTGCTCTCCTTCGCCGGCGCCGTCGTGATCATCGTGTGCGCGTTCGCTCTGCTGCGGATCCGCCGCACCCCAGGGCGCATCCACGCCGGCGTGATCCCGGGCGCTGTGCTGTTCGGCACGGGCTGGGCGATCTCCGGCGGGTGCCCGGCCATCCCGATCGTCCAGGTCGCCGGCGGATACCTCCCCGCCTTGGTCACCATCGTCGGCGTCGCCGTCGGCATCCGGCTGTGCCGCTGGGCCAACGCCCGCTACTTCCACCTCGACCGCGGCTCCTGCGGCCTGTAACCGGGACGTTCATCGACACCCCCTGCCCTGGGCCAACACGCTTTTCAGCCATCCGCGGGAGGTGGCGCACCGCGCCCCTCCCGTGGGTGCCTCGGCCCTGCCCGAGTCAGCCGTTGACGGGGATGATTGCGAGACCAGCACCTTCATGGAGATGCGTGCCGACAGCCGTCACAGCTTGATCAGCCGACACAGCCTCATCACCGACCATAGAACGACTGTCGGTGCTCAACCAGCGGACGGGCGCTGCCAGCGGGGACACCGCCCTACCGGTCACGCTGGCCCGCAGGACCGTCCATCTCCTGCAGGAGTGCCTTCGGCCTCACGGGTTCCTCGAAGGGAAGTCACGATGTGCCGGCGCCCTTCCCGTTGCCACGGGTGAGCTGACCGACCATCATGACGATGAGGCCGGCAAGGAGAATCGCGGCGCCGACCAGCGTTCCCGACGGCCGAGCGCCGGAATCGCTGTCCATCAGCCCGAAGACCAGCTGCCAGCAGAGCGCGAAGGCCACCACCAGCTGTCCCCAGCCATAGATCCGCGGGGCGCGAACATGGCGCCGGTTCATGGGAAGCACCCAACCACGGGTAACCGCCGCAACACCGGAGGCGGCGATGAGCAGCGCCAACAGGACAAGAGGCACAGCGAGGTACAGCTTCACGGTTTCTCCCCTGCGCACCGAGGCCACGACCGACCACATCGTGATCATGACACCCGTCGCATCACACGTCCACCATCACCCAGTGCCGGTGAATGACCTGCGCTGCACCGGGCGGAGCAGATGCCCATCAGGGCGATCGCGCGACGTCACATGGCGGTTGCTCACTCTGACTGCGTCGGGAACAGCCATTTCAGGGCGGCAAGGCTCTTGCCGAGGTACTTGTGGTGCCCCGTTTCGATTCCGTAGGCCATGTCCTCCAAGACGCTGCACCTGGCGTAGAAGGCGGCTCGGGCACCGATCTCACGGGGGTCGGCTGGGTAGTTGTGCAGGGCCAGGCGGGCGGCGTCGGGACCCAGGTCGCGGTAGAGGAGGCCGAAGTCATGGGCCGGATCGACGATCGCGGCATCGCTCCAGTCGATGACGCCGGTTACTGCGCAGGTGACCGGGTCGATGAGAACGTGCTCGATTCCCAGGTCGTTGTGGGAGAACACCAGTGTGTGTCCGTCGGCCGGCGGTGGCGTGTCGAGGAACGCCTCCACGGCCGGGCGGTGCGCTTTGGGCACCCTTGGGGCCAAAGCGGCGTAGGTCTCCGCGGCCTCACGCAGCCATAGTTCCTTCGGGAGGTCATCGGTGTCCACCAACTCCGCCATGCGGTCGGGCGGAACGCCGTGCAGTGCGGTGAGCAGTTCGCCGAGCACGGCGGCGATCGAGGCGCCGTGGATCGATCGTCGTGGCAAAGGCAGGTCGATCAGCGGCAGACCGGGAAGTTTGAAGTAGGCCAGGCAGCCCTGCTCGGCGACCGTGAAGGCCGGCTCGGGGATGGGCACCGGTGAGATGCTCGCGACAGCGGCAAGCAACCTGGCCTCGTCGTTCACCTTCGCTGCCCGGACTTGCGCATCGGGTTCCTTGGTGAATCGTAGGATCAGCTCGCCATTGACCTCATAGGCGGTGTTGTCCTCACCCTCCCCCAGGTGGATCACGGACTCGATCCGGTAGGCGGGCAGATGCGTGGCCACGACGCCACAGACATCTCCGGCACGATCGCGGCCCTTGCTCCCCATGCCACGACCTTAGTGGTCAGCTCCGCAAGTCCTTCGAGGGCTGACTGCGGAGGGGGTGCTGTGGAGGCGTCCGCCGGCAGCCGGAGGCTGCCGCTCTCGTGCCCACCCCACCGCCGGTGCGCGGCGTCGGTGCGCCGCGGCGGGCAGCCGGCGGCGGGGTACGGGCCGCCTCGCCGGGGCGTGGCTGCCGTGCCCGTCTCGCGGCGCCGGTGCGCGTCGTCCTGACGGCGGACCGGTGGCACACTGGCGCGTGTGCCGGTGACCTTCGACGACCTCCTCGTCCGTGCCCGTTCTCTGACCCGGGGCGGGCGCCGCGCGGTGCTCGGCATCGCGGGCAGCCCCGGCTCGGGCAAGTCGACGCTCGCCGAGCACCTGGTGCGGGCGCTCGACACGGCGGACGGCCCGTGGGCAGCCCAGGTCCCGATGGACGGCTTCCACCTCGCCGACGCCGAACTGGACCGGCTCGGCCGCCGGGACCGCAAGGGCGCGCCCGACACCTTCGACGCCGCCGGGTACGCGGCCCTGCTGCGACGGCTGAAGGAAGAGGCCGAGCGGCCGGACGGCGAGGCGGTGTACGCGCCCGGGTTCGAACGCGTCCTGGAGCAGCCGATCGCCGGCGCGATACCGGTCCCGGCATCGGTCCGGCTGGTCGTGACGGAGGGGAACTACCTGCTGCTGGACACCGGCGCCTGGTCCCGTGTGCCGCCGCAGCTGGACGAGGTGTGGTTCTGCGAGGTGGACGAGGCGGAACGGGTCCGCCGGCTGGTGGACCGCCACGAGCGGTTCGGCAAGGACCATGACGCCGCGGTCGCCTGGGTCCTGGGCAACGACCAGCGCAACGCGGACCTGGTGGCGGCCACGCGTGACCGGGCGGACCTGGTCGTCCCGGCGAGCGCGGTGCCGCAGCCGTGCGCATCGCGGAACTCCGCGCCGCCCGGGCGCGGTCAGGCCGGGCCGGGGTGAACCGCGGGCGGCCGCGGGACGTACCGGTGTGTACGGCGGACGGTCCGCCGGTACGACCGGTGAAGCGGTGACGCCCCTGGCGGCGGGAGCCGGTGCGGACGGTGCCCCGTGACACGGCTGCCGGACCGGCCCGTCCCCCCGGCGGCGCCGCGGGGCGGATGATGGCGCCAGAACAGCTGACGGTCACGGCCGCCGAGCCCGGCGGCACAGGCGCATCCCGCGTGCCGGACGGAGCCGGGGGCGCGGCGGCACGCGCGTACGCCCGGCTGCGACGCCACCGGCGGTGGCTGGTGCCGCTCGCCGTGGCCGTGCTGCTCGCCCAGCTGGCCGTCGCGGCGGTCACCGCGGCGACCGAGCAGACCCCGACCATCGACGAGCCGGTCTACGTGGGCACGGCGGCCGTCTGCCTGCGCGAGCGCAGCCTGGCCTGCAACCCGGAGCATCCGCCGCTGGGGAAGCTGGCCGTCCTCCTCGGGGTCGTGGTCGCCGATCCGCACGTCGACCGGTCCTTCACCGGCGACCAGGGCCGGCTCGGGCGGCATCTGCTGTACGAGTCCGGCAACGACCCGTGGCGGCTGATGCTCTGGGCGCGGCTCCCGGTGATCGTGCTGACGCTGCTGTTCGGGCTGGTGGTGTTCGCGTTCGCCCGTGACCTCGTGGGCCGGGCGGGCGCTCTGGTGGCGCTGACGCTGTACGCCTGCTCCCCCGATGTCGTGGCGCACGGGTCACTGGCCACCCTCGACGTGCCGGCGGCCGGGTTCGTGGTCACGTCCGCGTGGCTGCTGTGGCGGGCGCGCCGGCGGCCCCGGCTGTACCTTCCGCTCGCCGGCGCCGCGCTCGGGGCGGCGCTGGCGACCAAGATGAGCACGCTGCCGGGGCTGCCCGTGCTGGCGTTGCTCGCGGCCGGCTCCGTGTGGTCGTTCCGGCGCCCGTCCGGGCGCGGCGCCCGGGCCAGGGCGCTCGCGGTGGGTGCCGGGTGGGCCGCCGTCTCGGTGGCGGTCGCGTTCGCCGTCGTGTGGGCCGCCTACCTGGTGGTCGACCCGGCACTGCGGTGGGCGCCGGCGACGCCGGTGCCGGCCGTGCACGGGACACGCGGCCTGCTGGTCGATGTGCTGCCGGTGCCGGAGGCCTACCGGGACGGGATGCGGATCCAGTTCGGCCTGGAGAGCCTGCCGTGGCAGGGCTACCTCTTCGGGGACGTGTACACCGGGTCGCGCTGGTACTACCTGCCGGCCGCGCTGCTGGTAAAGACCCCGCTCGGCCTGCTCGCCCTCGGCACGGCGGGCGCCGTCGCGACGGCGGCCGTGCGGCGGCTGCGGCCGGCGGCGCCGTACGTGCTGCTTCCCCCGGCGGTGCTGCTGGCCGCGGCGACGCACTCGTCGCGGGACCTCGGCACCCGCTACGCCGTGTTCGTGCCCATGTTCCTGGCGGTGGCCGCGGGCGCGGTGACCGCGGTGCGCGGGCGGTGGACGGGAGCGGCGGCGCTCGTGCTGGTGGCGTTCGCCGCCGTCAGTTCGCTGCGGACGTTCCCCTACTACCTGCCGTACGCCAACGAGGCGTTCGGCGGGCCGTCGCGGACGCATCTGTGGCTGCACGACTCCAACGTCGACTGGGGCCAGGATCTGGGGCGGCTCGCCGAGCGGTTGCGCACACGCTACCCGGGCGAGCGGGTCTGGCTTGTCTACAAGGGCAGCGGTGTGCCCGCGTTCTACGGCATCCGCGCGTCCGACCCGCGCCGGGTGCCCCCGGAGCGGGTGCGCGGCCTGCTGGTGGTGTCCGACTCTGCGGCCGCCAAGGCGCGGGGGCGGCTGGCCGCGCTGCTCGCCGGCAGCCGTCCCGTGGACGACGTCGGGCATTCGATCACGCTCTACCGGCGCTGACACCGCGTCACCTTCGCATTGGGCAGCCCGCTTGGGCCCACGGCCCGCCGGCGGTGACCCCACTCCGGGCCACGGCCCGACGGCCGTCACGAACCTTTGGGCCCACGGCCCGCCGGCGCCCTCCGGCCACGGTCCGCCGGCTCGGCCGTCACGCCGTCCATACCGTTCCGGTCCGCGCCCGGGACGCCGTCACGCCGACGGCGCCCCGGGCTCGGACCGGAACGCCTCGGCACTGACGTGCCGCATGACGTGGCTCGCTATGCGGTAGCGCCCGTTGGGCACGTCGTGCGCGCGGGTGATGTGCACCGTGAGCGGGCCGGCCCACTCGTAGCCGTTCCGCTCGGCGTGCCGGGCCAGGCTGTCGGTGAGCACCTGGCCCACCCGACCGCCGTGGTGCATCAGCTCGTCGTGGACGCGGTCGGCCAGCTCGACGTCGTAGGCGTTGGGCACGATGACGCGGTCCTGGCTGCACACGACCGCGTGGGCGTCGCACTCCTGCCGCAACGCGTCGAGGAGCTCGACCGGTCCCTTGCCGGCGATCCGCGCCCACAGCGCTTCCCACCGGTTCTCCAGGGCCTGTTCCAGCGCGCTGAGTGCGCTCATTCGGGCTTCACCTGCCGAAGGATCGGGGGTCGTCTGCCGGGACCGTGGGGGTGGGAGGCCGGGGCGTGCCGGCCGCCTGTCCGGTCATCCCTCCTCGTAGTCCTCGGGGCGCACCTGCGCCTCCTCCAAGGCCTCACGCAGGGTGCGGCCGGTGGCACCCGAGTCCTGCGACTGGTTCTCCTCCCGCTTCTCCAGCACCTCGTCGGTGGTGTCGGTCTTCGGCCGGTTCTCCTCGGGGACCGTCATGACGGACCTGCTCCTCGTCTGTGGTGTGCGGTCTTACCCGGGGCGGGTTCCCGTGGGGCGCGCGCATATCCCTCCCGTCGTGCGGAGAAGGCCCGGCGCGCCCGGGTCCGCGGTCCGGGCGCCCGACGCAGGCCCTGGTCACGATGGTGCGTGGGCTATGTTGAACTCCTGTGGGAGACAAAAGAGGCGCTTCGGTGCCATCGCCGCAGCAGGCTCGCGCACAGGCATCCGCGATCACCTCGGGGAAATCGGTGCCCGAGACGGAGGCCGCTCCGACGTCCCAGCTGCGCGCCCTCTTCGACGGTCCCCACCTCTCCCCCGGGCAGCGCCGTATCGCCCAGTACCTGATCGAGAACATCGCCGAGGCGGCCTTCCTGTCGATCACCGACCTCGCGGAGCGGGTCGGGGTGAGTCAGCCGTCGGTGACGCGCTTCGCCGCCGCGGTCGGCTTCAGCGGATACCCGGCGCTGCGCGAGAGGCTCCAGTCGATCGCGCTGCGCACCCTCGCCGTCGGGCCGGGCGCGGCCGACGAGGACCGGAGCAACGAGTTGCAGGCCGCGATCGACGCCGAGATCGCCAACCTGGAGAACCTGCGCCGCGACGTCGCCGACCCCGACCGGGTCATCTCCACCGGCCGGCAGCTATCACGGTCGACGCCGCTGACCGTTCTCGGGCTGCGGATCTCGGCGTCGCTCGCCGAGTACTTCGCGTACGCGGCACGGCGCATCCACCCCGACGTACGCCTGGTGACGCGTGGGGGCAGCGTGGCCTACGACGCGCTGCTGCAGTCCCGCGAGGCGGGCGGCACCTGGGTGCTGGCGTTCTCGATGCCCCGGCACGCCCAGGAGACCCTCACAGCCGTCCGGGTCGCCCGGGGCGCCGGGCTGAAGGTGGCACTGATCACTGATCTGGCGCTGGGCCCGGTGGCCGACGAGGCCGACGTCACCTTCGCGACCGGGACCGGCTCACGGCTGGTCTTCGACTCCTACGCCGCGTCCGGCGTGATGTGCGCGGCGCTGCTGCAGGCGATGACGGACGCCGACCCGGAGCGGACCCAGGCCCGCCTGGAGGAGTACGAACAGCTCGCGGACCAGCACCGGTTCTTCCTCGGGGACTGACCGGGTTCGTCCACGCGGGCTCACCGCGTTCGTCCGCGGGGTCCCACCGCGTCGGTGCGCGGTGCCCCACCGCCTCAGCTCCCGGGAACCGACCACGGCTCCGTCGCCCGCGCGCACCCGCGGAAACGAAGCGGCCCGGCGCGGCCCGCGGCCTGAGCGCCGCCCACGCCGCCTACGAGGCGAAGTTCGGCCACACGTTCGCCATCTGTCTGGACGGGGTCACGGCCGACGAGCTGCTGGACCGCG
>NZ_JBSFNN010000038.1:0-61830 GCF_053587115.1 Streptomyces sp. NPDC003697 | reverse complement strand
GGGGCGGGAAGAGGCTGCTGCCGGCCCCTCGGTTGGGAGTAGCGGGGACAGGATTTGAACCTGCGACCTCTGGGTTATGAGCCCAGCGAGCTACCGAGCTGCTCCACCCCGCGTCGGTAGGATCCACTGTACGCCATCCCGGGAGCGTCCTTGACCGGTGCCTTGGCTCGGCCGTGACCGCCGAGGCGCGGGGGCCGTCGGTCAGCGGTTGGGTGGGGAGGCGGCTCGCAGGCCGGCGGGGGCCCGCTGGTCCTGCTCAAGGGCCCCGGCCCTTTCGCCGGGGACCCGGATGCGGGTCCGGCGGTCGAGGAAGGCGGCGAGGAAGGACAGCAGCAGGGCGGTGCCGGAGAGCAGGGCGCCGACCCAGTTGGGGGAGGTGTAGCCGAGTCCCGCGGCGATCACGATGCCGCCGAGCCAGGCCGCAAGGGCGTTGCCGAGGTTGAAGGCGCCGATGTTCGCCGCCGAGGCCAGGGTGGGGGCCGCGGAGGCCTGGTCGAGCACCCACTTCTGCAGCGGCGGCACGGTGGCGAAGCCCAGGGCGCCGATCAGCGTGAGGGTGACCGCGGCCAGGACCTTGTGGTGGGCGGTCGAGGTAAACAGCAGCAGGACGACGGACAGCGCGCCCAGCGTCGTGAACAGCATCGGCATCAGCGCGCGGTCGGCGAAACGGCCGCCGAGCAGGTTGCCGAGGAACATGCCGACGCCGAACAACACCAGCAGCCAGGTGACCGCGGCCTCGGTGTAGCCGGCGACCTCGGTCATCATCGGCGTGATGTAGGTGATCGCCGCGAACACCCCGCCGTAGCCCAGCACGGTCATCGCCATGGCGAGCCAGACCTGCACATTGCGGAAGGCGGCGAACTCGTCGCGGACGTTCGCCGACTCGGGCCCGCCCGTCTCGGGCACGAGCTTGGCCACACCGAGCAGCCCCACGACGCCGAGCGCGGCGACGGCGGAGAAGGTGACGCGCCATCCGGCGGCCTGCCCGATGTAGGTCCCGCCGGGGACGCCGACGATGTTCGCCACCGTCAGCCCCATGAACATCAGGGAGATGGCCGAGGCCTTCTTCTCCGGAGCGACGAGTCGGGCGGCCACGACGGAGCCGATGCCGAAGAACGCGCCGTGCGCGAGGGAGGCGACGACCCGGCCGATGAGCATGACCGCGAAGACGGGGGCGGCGGCGGACAGGGCGTTGCCGACGACGAAGAGCGCCATGAGGAACATGAGCATCTTCTTGCGGGAGACCTTGGTGCCGAGCACCGTCAGCAGCGGGGCGCCGAGGACGACACCGAGCGCGTAGCCGGTCACCAGCCAGCCGGCGGAGGGGATGGAGACACCGAAGTCGCCTGCGACCTGGGGCAGCACACCCATGATCACGAACTCGGTGGTGCCGATCCCGAAGGCCCCGATGGCCAGGGCCAGGAGCGCGAGAGGCATGGAGAGACCTTCCAGAGGAGTGCGTGGATTGCGCGAGGCGCTTACGGGCGGCACAGTAGTTGCAGACGCGGGATATCTGCAAGCGAAGGTAGTGACTCTGTGTTTTAACCCGCGTGTGCAACTATGGAAGGTGCTCCGCCGATGAAGGAGGCCTCCGTGACCGCCACCGACCCCGCAATGACCGCCCTCGCCCAGGGCTGGTGCGCCCTCTCACTGCTGCACGACAGGATCGAGGGGCATCTCGAACGCGCGTTGCAGGCGGGGCACGGCCTCAGCGCCCGTGAGTACTCCCTGCTCGACGTCCTCAGCCGCCAGCACGACGGCCTGGGCGGCCATCTGCAGATGAAGCAGGTGGCCGACGCCGTCGTGCTCAGCCAGAGCGCCACCACCCGGCTGGTGACCCGCCTGGAGGACCGCGGGCTGCTGTCCCGGTACCTGTGCCCCACCGACCGCCGCGGGATCTACACCAACGTCTCCGAAGCCGGCCTCGCCCTCCTGCGGCAGGCCTGCCCCACTCATGACGCCGCCCTGCACGAGGCACTCGGGGAAGCGGCCCGCGACGCGCGCCTCGAACCACTGGTCAGGGCTGTGAAAGCCCTGCCCGCCGCGGCACCCGCCCCCGCCTGAAGGGATCGTGCCGGCGGTCGTGGGCGACCGGCCGGCCTCCCCGCCATCCGCAGGTCCGCTCCGGTCCGGCCGGACCGGAGCCGGTAGCGGTGTCCGTACCGGCACGTCCCCCGGCACGAGTGGACGGATCCCCCCGGGTACGGCACAGGAGTGACCGGACCGATCAGGAATCGAGAAGCGGGGGTCACCGTTCCGTGGCTAGCGTGACCCATGGCCGTCACCACTCACGCAACCGTCCGCTCGCGCGCGCAGGACGATCCGGGCACCCGCCCGGCCCCCTGCCGCCGAGCCCTCGGCTGCGGGGGCCGCGGCGGCGGACAGGCGGAACGCGCCGCACCGCCCCGCCGTTCGTCCGGACACGGCCGCGTCCACCGGATCCATCCGAACCCCGATCTCAGGAGCGACCATGACCGGCTCCCCCACCCAGGGAATCAGGACCGTGCTGCACCCCGTCTCCGACCTGGCCGAGGCCAAGGAGGTGTACGCTGCCCTGCTCGGCGTGCCCCCGCAGACCGACGAGTCCTACTACGTCGGCTTCGAGGCCGCGGGCCAGCACATCGGGCTCGTGCCGGGCGGCGGGCCACAGGGCATGACCTCGCCGGTGGCCTACTGGCACGTGACGGACATCGAGGCGAAGCTGGCCGAGGTGACCGCCGCCGGAGCGACCGTGAAGGAGCCCGCCCACGACGTCGGCGGCGGCCGCCTGGTCGCGACCGTCACCGACCCCGACGGCAACGTCCTCGGTCTGCTGCAGGACGGCTGAGTGCCGCCCCGCTCCCGACTCCGGCGCAACGCGGCGCCGGGCCCCGGCCGGTGCTCGGAGCCGGCCTTGATCGAGCCAGGTGACACCGGCGAGGGCCGCGGACGCGGCCCCGCCCGACAGATGGAGACACGATGAGCACGGCCACGACGACGGACACGCAGCCGTCCGCGCCGCACGTCGCCGACAGCCACGACCTGATCCGCGTGCACGGCGCGCGCGTGAACAACCTCAAGGACGTCAGCCTCGAGATTCCGAAGCGCCGGCTGACGGTGTTCACCGGAGTCTCCGGCTCGGGCAAGAGCTCACTGGTCTTCGACACGATCGCCGCGGAGTCGCAGCGGCTGATCAACGAGACCTACAGCGCCTTCGTGCAGGGATTCATGCCGGCCCTGGCCCGGCCCGAGGTCGACCTGCTCGACGGGCTGACCACCGCGATCATCGTCGACCAGCAGCGGATGGGTGCCGACCCGCGCTCCACGGTCGGCACCGCCACCGACGCCAACGCGATGCTGCGCATCCTCTTCAGCCGGCTCGGCAAGCCGCACATCGGCTCGCCGCAGGCGTTCTCCTTCAACGTCCCCTCCATCAGCGGAGCGGGCGCGGTCACCCTCGAGCGCAGCGGGAAGACCGTGAAGGAGCGGCGCGAGTTCAGCATCACCGGCGGCATGTGCCCGCACTGCGAAGGCCGGGGCACGGTCTCCGACATCGACCTGACGCAGCTGTACGACGACTCCAAGTCGCTCGCCGAGGGCGCCCTCACGATCCCCGGCTACAAGTCCGGCGGCTGGAACCACCGGCTCTACACCGAGTCGGGCCTGGTCGACCCGGCCAAGCCGATCCGCGACTACTCCGAGCAGGAGTTGCGGGACCTCCTCCACCGCGAGCCGACGAGGATGAAGATCGCGGGCATCAACATGACCTACGAGGGGCTCGTCCCGCGGGTCCAGAAGTCGATGCTCGCCAAGGACCGGGAGGCGATGCAGCCGCACATCCGGGACTTCGTGGACCGGGCCGTCACCTTCGCCGCCTGCCCCCGGTGCGGCGGCACCCGGCTCAGCGAGGGCGCCCGGTCGTCGAAGATCGGCGGCATCAGCATCGCCGACGCGTGCGCGATGCAGATCAGCGACCTGGCCGCATGGGTCCGCGGCCTCGACGAGCCGTCCGTGGCGCCGCTGCTCGCCGCGCTGCGGCAGACCCTCGAGTCGTTCGTGGAGATCGGCCTCGGCTACCTCGCACTGGACCGGCCGTCGGGCACGCTGTCGGGCGGCGAGGCCCAGCGCGTCAAGATGATCCGCCACCTCGGCTCCTCCCTCACGGACGTCACGTACGTCTTCGACGAGCCCACCATCGGCCTGCACCCGCACGACATCCAGCGGATGAACGACCTGCTTCTGCGGCTGCGGGACAAGGGCAACACGGTGCTCGTCGTGGAGCACAAGCCGGAGACGATCCGGATCGCCGACCACGTCGTCGACCTCGGCCCCGGCGCCGGCACGGCGGGCGGCACCGTCTGCTTCGAGGGCACCGTCGAGGGGCTGAGGACCGCGGACAGCGTCACCGGCCGCCATTTCGACGACCGGGCCCGGCTGAAGGAGACGGTGCGCAAGCCCACCGGCACGCTGGAGATCCGCGGCGCGTCGGCGCACAACCTGCGTGACGTCGACGTCGACATCCCGCTCGGGGTGCTGACCGTCGTCACCGGCGTCGCCGGCTCCGGCAAGAGCTCCCTCGTGCACGGCTCGATCCCCGCCGGCGCGGGCGTGGTCTCGGTCGACCAGAGCGCGATCCGCGGCTCCAGGCGGAGCAACCCCGCGACGTACACCGGGCTGCTCGAACCGATCCGCAAGGCGTTCGCTAAGGCCAACGGCGTGAAACCCGCGCTGTTCAGCGCCAACTCCGAGGGCGCCTGTCCCACCTGCAACGGCGCCGGCGTCGTCTACACCGACCTGGCGATGATGGCCGGCGTCGCCGTCACCTGCGAGGAGTGCGAGGGGAAGCGGTTCGAGGCGTCGGTGCTGGACTACCGTCTCGCCGGCCGCGACATCAGCGAGGTCCTCGCGATGACGGTGACGGAGGCCGCGGAGTTCTTCGGCACCGGCGAGGCCCGTACCCCGGCCGCGCACGCCGTCCTCGGCCGGCTCGCCGACGTCGGACTCGGCTATCTCAGCCTCGGGCAGCCGCTGACCACACTGTCCGGCGGCGAGCGCCAGCGGCTCAAACTGGCCACCCGCATGGCCGAGAGGGGCGGCGACCGGCCGGTCTACGTACTCGACGAGCCGACGGCCGGCCTGCACCTCGCCGACGTCGAGCAACTGCTGGGCCTGCTGGACCGGCTCGTCGACTCCGGCAGGTCGGTCATCGTCGTCGAGCACCACCAGGCGGTCATGGCGCACGCCGACTGGATCATCGACCTCGGTCCCGGCGCCGGCCACGACGGCGGCCGGATCGTCTTCGAGGGCACCCCCGCCGACCTCGTCGCCGCCCGTTCCACCCTCACCGGCGAGCACCTCGCCGCCTACGTCGGCGCCTGACCGGGACGCGCGGCCTCCCACCGCGAGGCGCCGCGCGGACGTCGTCCCGACGGCGTCGACGGGCGGCGTCCCGCCCGGGAGAACACCTGGACTCCGACCGGGACGGCATTCCGTCCGGGTCGGAGTCCAGGGCCGCGGCGTGGCGGGGCTGCCTCCGCGGCCCGGCGCAGCGCCCTGCTGGCTCGACGGGGTCACTGCCGGACTACTCGCTCAGGGCCGGGGAGTGCGGACCGGCTCACGTCCGCGCTCTTCGCGACGCCGGGACCGGCGTACGCGGTGCGCCGGCCCACGGGTGGGGCGAGCGTCCGCCCGCGCGGCGGACCCCGGTGGGGACCGCAGCGGTTGCGGGCAAAGACAAAGGCGAGGGACCCGACCGGACTCCTCGCCACTCTCAACGTATAGCGCACCGGGGGACTTGCGGCAAGGCCCGGGTCGTGCCGCAGGATGGTCGACCGAGGCCGCGACCTGCACAGACGCGTCAGGCGGAGCGCTGCCCGCCCTGGCCACCAGGTTCGCCACACCAGTCCGGACGCCTTGCCGCACGCACGGGTCGCCGGCGACCCCAGATCGGAGCCCACGACGTGAACCCGCTGACCACCGGCGTGTTTGACCTTCCCGACCACCTTTTCCCCAAGGCCGACCCGGCGCTGATCGCGGGCGACGAACAGCACTTCGCGGCCGTCGCCGAGAGCCTTGAGCAGACGATCGCCGAACTGTCCGACCGGCTCGACGCCGAGCGCAGGGCGCCCGGCGGCCTGGGCCGGCAGGCGATGGACCGGGACGCGGAGATCCACCGGCTCACCGCCCGCCTGCGCGCGCTGCGCCGCTTCGGCGTGGACCTGTGCCTGGGGCACATGGTCCGTGCGGACGACCCGGAGCCGGTGTACATCGGTCGGCTCGGCCTGACCGACAGCACGGGCCGCCGGCTGCTGGTCGACTGGCGCTCGCCCGTGGCCGAGCCGTTCTTCGGAGCCACCCATGCCCACCCGATGGGTCTGGCGAGCCGCCGCAGGTACCGCTGGACCGGCGGCCGGATCAGCGACTACTGGGACGAGGTGTTCACCCCGGACGGGTTCGACGGGCACGCCGCACTGGACGACCAGTCCGCCTTCATCGCCAGCCTGGGCGGCAGCAGATCGGAGCGGATGCGCGACGTGCTCGGCACCATCCAGGCCGACCAGGACGCCGTCATCCGCGCGGGATCGCGCGGCGCCCTCGTCGTCGACGGCGGTCCGGGCACGGGGAAGACCGTCGTCGCCCTCCACCGCGCCGCCTACCTCCTCCACTCCGACCCCCGCCTCGGCCACCGTCGGGGTGGCGTGCTGTTCGTCGGCCCGCACCGGCCCTATCTGGCCTACGTCGCCGACGTCCTGCCCAGCCTCGGAGAGGAGGGCGTGCAGACCTGCATCCTGCGGGACCTCGTCGCCGAGGGGGCCGCCGCAGCGGTCGAGAGTGACCCGGACGTGGCCCGCCTGAAGTCCTCAGCCCGCATGGTCGGGGCGATCGAGACGGCCGTCAGGTTCTACGAGGAGCCGCCCACCGAGGGCATGACGGTCACGACCCACTGGTCCGACATCCCGCTGGGCGCCGACGACTGGGCCGTGGCGTTCGAAGCGGCAGAGCCCGGAACCCCGCACAACCAGGCACACGACCAGGTGTGGGAGGAACTGCTCACGATCCTGGTGGACAAGCACGACGGCGACGCCCCGGCCGGCCTGCTCCGCAAGTCGCTGCGGCAGAACCGGGAGCTGCGCACGGCCTTTCACCGCGCGTGGCCGCTGCTCGAAGCCGCCGACCTGGTCGGAGACCTGTGGTCGGTACCCGCCTACCTGCGGCTGTGCGCTCCCTGGCTCGGCCCCGACGAGGTGCGCAAGCTGCAGCGCGATGACCCCCAGGCCTGGACGGTGTCCGACCTGCCGTTCCTGGACGCGGCACGGCAGCGGCTCGGCGACCCGGAGGCGGCACGCCGCGAACGCCGGCGGAAGGCGGCCGCAGCCGCCGAACGGGAGCAGATGGCCAAGGTCGTCGACGCCCTGCTCGCGGCCGACGACGACGGCGAGGGAGCGGTGACGATGCTGCACGGGCAGGACCTGCGGGACGCCCTGGCCGACGAGACGGCACTGTCCGCCGCCGACCCGGACCTGCTCGCCGGCCCGTTCGCGCACATCGTCGTCGACGAGGCCCAGGAACTGACCGACGCGGAGTGGCAGATGCTGCTGGTGCGGTGCCCGTCCCGGAGCCTCACCGTCGTCGGTGACCGTGCCCAGGCCAGGCACGGCTTCACGGAGTCGTGGCAGGGCCGGCTCGAGCGGATCGGGCTCGACCGGATCAGCCTGGCCTCACTGAGCATCAACTACCGGACGCCACGGGAGGTCATGGCGGAGGCCGAGCCGGTGATCCGGGCCGTCCTACCGGACGCCAACGTGCCGGCCTCCGTCCGCAGCAGCGGCCTCCCCGTCGTCCATGGACCGGTCGCGGACCTGGACTCGGTCCTCGGCGCCTGGCTCGCCGCGCACGCCGACGGGATCGCCTGCGTGATCGGCGATCCCACGTTCCGCTCGACCCCCCGCGTGCGGTCGCTGACCCCGGAGCTGTCGAAGGGGCTCGAGTTCGACCTGGTCGTCCTCGTCGATCCGGAGGAGTTCGGCGAGGGCGTCGAAGGGGCGGTCGACCGCTATGTCGCGATGACCCGGGCGACCCGGCAACTCGTCGTCCTCACGAGCAGCTGAGCCCGGCCGAACGCACACCCGCCCCCGGGCCGGGCGGGGCCGGACCGGTGACCGGGCTGATCCGCCGGTCCGGCGCCGCCGAGGTTGGAATCGACGGTTCAGACTGTCCAGGACTCGCTCGGGCGTACTTGGGTCCTTCGAGGTCTTACGTGCTCGAACTGCGGCAACTCCGCTACTTCGTGGCCGTCGCCGAGACCGAACACGTAGGCCGGGCCGCCGAGAGGCTGCACATCTCCCAGTCGCCGCTGAGCCGGCAGATCGCCCAGCTGGGGAAGACCCTGGGCCTGACCCTGTTCGAACGAGGGCAGCAGCGGATCCGGCTCACCCGGGACGGGCAGGTCTTCCTGGCCGAGGCCCGGGCACTGCTGCGGCACGCGGACCGGCTGGAGAACCTGGGCCGCCGGCTCGGCAGCGGGGAGGAGGGCGGCCTGTGCGTCGGCTACGTCGCCGACGCCGTGCACACCGTGGTGTCGTCGTTCCGGGCCACCGTCCTGCGAACGGGCAAGGCCCGCTGAGGCGCGCACGGCGACTCCCACCGCCGGCGCCCCCGGCCGGGCGTGCACCGGCGGCCGCCTCGCCCGCGCCGGCGGCCCGGCCGCTTCCCCCGCACCGGCGCTCCACGACTTGCCGACCGGACGGGGCGCACTAGCGTGACGGTGGTGGGGGTCCGAGGGAGAGGGGCGCATGGTCACGCTGCTCGCGGTCAACATCGGTATGCCCAAGGACGTCGCCTGGAACGGCCGCACGACGCACACCGGGGTCTGGAAGCGGCCGGCCACCGGCCCCCGGATGGTGCGCCGCCTCAACATCGACGGAGACGGCCAGGGCGACCTCGCCGGGCACGGAGGCCCCCACCGCGCGGTACTCGTGTACCAGCTCGACTCCTACCGGCACTGGCGGCGGTATCTGCGCCGGGACGACCTCACCCACGGTCACTTCGGCGAGAACTTCACCGTCGACGGGCTCTCCGACGACGAGGTGTGCATCGGCGACCGGTACCGCATCGGTGACGCCGTCTTCGAGGTCACGCAGCCGCGCGTCACCTGCTACCGGGTGGGCCTGCGCCTGGACGAGCCGCGGATGCCGGCCCTGCTCGTCGCCCACGGCCGGCCGGGCTTCTACCTGAGAGTGCTCACCGAGGGGCAGGTCGAGGCAGGTGACGAGATCGTCAAGATCGCGACCGGCCCCGAGGCCATGACCGTCGCCGAGATCGACGCACTGCTCTACCAGCCGGGTCACCCGCGCCCCCAGCTGGAGAGGGCCCTGCGCATCCCCGCGCTGAGCCCCGGCTGGCAGACCTCGTTGCGGGCCCTGCTGGACGACTACGAGAAGCAGGGCCGCATCACGGGCAACACCGGGCTGACCGCGGCCGCCGCCGGCCCGCCGCCCGCATGGCCCGGCTTCCGGCCGCTGGAGGTCACCGCCGTCGATCCGGAGAGCAGCGACATCTTCTCCCTCGGCCTCGCGGCGCCCGACGCGAGTCCGCTCCCCGCGGCCCTGCCCGGCCAGTTCGTCACCGTCCGGATGCACCCGGACCCCGACCGGGCGCCGGTCATCCGCAGCTACTCGCTGTCCGGGGCGCCCGGGGCCGGCCGCTACCGCATCAGCGTGAAGGAGGAGCCCCACGGTGTCGCCAGCGGCTGGCTCCGCCGGCATGTCGCGGTCGGCGACGTGCTCGACGTGGCGGCCCCACGAGGTACCTTCACCCTCCGCGAGGGCGAGAACCCGGTCGTGCTGGTCTCGGCCGGCGTCGGGGCCACTCCGGTGCTGGCCATGCTCCACGCGCTCGCCGCCACCGGCGGCCCCAGGCCCGTCTGGTGGCTGCACGCGGCCCGCGACGGCACCGCGCACCCCTTCGCCCGGGAGGCGCGCACCCTGCTCGACCGCATTCCCTCCAGCCGCGCCCACATCTTCTACAGCAGGCCGCGGAGCAGCGACCTGCTCGGCCGCGACGACACCCACTCCGGCCGGCTCTCCGCCGGACTGCTCGGAGACCTCCACCTCCCCGTGGACGCCGACGCCTACGTCTGCGGTCCCGTCACTTTCATGGAGGGCATCACCCGGGCACTGGTGGACTGCGGCCTGGACCCGGCACGCGTGCGCACGGAGACCTTCGGTTCGGTGGCCGCCCTCACCCCCGGCGTGGTGCCCACCGGCGGACGGACCCCTCATCCGCCGGCCCGGCCCGTGCCGGAGGCCACCGGTCCGAGTGTCTCCTTCGCCCGCAGCAACCTGACCGTTGCCTGGGACCCCGCGTACCCGACGCTCCTGGAGCTGGCCGAGGCGTGCGACGTCCCCGTCCGGTGGTCGTGCCGCACCGGCGTCTGCCACACCTGCCAGACCGCTGTCCTCTCCGGCCGCGTCGGCTACTCTCCCGACCCCCTCGACCCACCTGCCGACGGCGACGCCCTCATCTGCTGCTCGCAGCCCGCCGAGGACCTCACCCTCGACCTGTGAGCACCCCCGCGGACGGGACCGTGCCGCCTCCACGGCTGGCGGGACAGCGAGCTGACGCGCGTTCAGGCGCCTCCCCCACCCCGCCTCCCGGGGGTCAGCCGCGCGACCCGCCTGGGATGTCACCGCCGTCGCCGGTGATGCGGGTGACGGCTTCCAGGGTGAGGGCGCGGTCGTGGGGTTCCCGGGCCAGGGCGCGGTGCAGCGTCAGTCCCCCGATGAGCGCGTCGAGCTGCCGGGCCGTGTCCCGGTCGAAGTGCCTCTCCAGATGAGTGCGGCTGCGGGCCATCCACTCCTGGGTGAGTTCCCGGTAGGACGGGCGGCGGGCGGCGAGGGTGTAGAGCTCCTGGGTGAGGACGAGGTCCCGCCGGCTTCCCTCCGACAACGTGTGCACGAGGTCGGCGACGGCCGCTCTGGCCTGGTCCCGGTCGGCCGGGCCGGCGAGATGCGCGTCGAACACCGCGACGATGTGGTCGGTGAAGTGACGGAAAGCCTCGCGGAGCAGTTCGTCCATGCCGCGGAAGTGATAGGTCATCGACCCCAGCGGTACGCCGGCGCGCGCGGCGATCTTCCGGTGGGAGACTCCCGCGACGCCTTCGTCCGCGATGAGGTCGAGGGTGGCGGCGAGGATGCGTTCGCGGCGCTGCGGGTCGGCGTGTCCGGTGGCCATGACGGGCTGTCACCGCAGGGTGCGGACCGGCCGGGCCGGGTTGCCGACCGCGACGACGTCGGCGGATACGTCCTTGGTGACCACGGCGCCCGCACCGATGACGGCGTTGTCCCCGATGGTGACACCAGGCAGCACGATGGCGCCGCCGCCGATCCACACGTTGTCACCGACGGTGATCGGGCGGGCCGCTTCCAGCCTGTCCCGTCGCGGCTGCGGTTCCAGCGGGTGGGTGGGGGTGAGCAACTGGACGTTCGGTCCGATCTGGCAGTCCTCGCCGATGACGATCGCCGCGACGTCCAGTGCGGTCAGGTTGTAGTTGACGAAGGTGCGCGCGCCGATCGTGATGTTGCTGCCGTAGTCGACGTACAGCGGCGGCCGTACATGCGCGTCCTCGCCCAAGAAGCCCAGCAGGTCCGTCAGGAGCGACTCGGCCTCGTCCGTCTGTTCGACGTAGGCGGCCTGGTAGCGTGCCGCCAGCCGCATCGCCCGCTGCTGGCGGCGGGTGATCTCCGGATCGTCGGCGATGTACAGGTCGCCCGCCAGCATGCGTTCCAGATGCGTGCGGGAATCCCCCGCGAAGTAGTCCTTCGGCATGCGCGTGAGATTACGCTCAGCAGCGTACGACTGTACACTCCTGTGCGCGTACGGCCCTGAGACGGCCCTGAGGACCACGGCCCACGGGCGGCCTGCGATCAGCGCGGTCCGGTGACTGCCGGCCGTGCGCGGAAGCCGGCCGCAGGCCTTGCCCGAAGGGTGAAGCAACACGAATGAGCCCCATACCTCCCGCCGGTCGTGACCGGCTGCCCTCGCTGACGGGGTTGCGCTTCTGGGCTGCAGCGCTCGTCGTCCTCTACCACCTCTCCCGTCAGGTCGGCCCCCTCCCGGGGCTCAGCGAGGCCGTCTGGTACGGCCGCAGCGGCGTGACCTTCTTCTTCGTGCTGTCGGGAGTCGTCCTGGCCTGGACCTACGACGGGGCGGGCGTTCCCACCCGGGTCTTCCTGTGGCGGCGCTTCGCCCGCATCTGGCCACTGCTCGCCGTCAGCGTCGCCGCGTCGATCGCCGTGTGGGCCGCGATGGACCGCCCGGTGTCCGCCAAGGCCGTGGCGGACACCCTGCTGCTCGTCCATGCCTGGTCGCCCCAGCCGGTCATCTTCAAGGGCGGCAACCCGGCAGCCTGGTCCCTCAGTGACGAGGCCTGGTTCTACGCGCTCTTCCCCGTGCTGATGGCGCTGCTCGCCGGCCGCCGCACCAGGGTGTGGATCTGGACGGCGGTCGCCGTCACCTGCGGTGCGCTCGTGCTGTGGCCGGCCTTGTCCGGTCTGCCGCCCGCCACTCGGAACTGGGCCCTGGACTATCTGCCCCTGACCCGGTCCCTGCAGTTCGTGCTCGGCGTGGTGGCCGGCCTCGCCCTCCGGCGCGGCTGGCGGCCTTCCCTGCCCCTGCCGGCGGCCGTCGCGCTGGTCGCCGGCTGGCACGCGATCCTGATTCCGTGGTCGCACGCGGTGCCGGACGCCCTGTGGTACAGCCCCTACACCGCCTCACAGTGGCTCTCGGCACCGATCTTCGCCGCTCTGATCTGTTCCGCCGCTCGTGCCGACCTGGAGGGCAGGCGCACCGGGCTGGGCGGGGCGGGGATGCTCAGGCTGGGGCACTGGTCCTTCGCCTGGTACCTGACCCATGAGATCGTGATCCGCGCGGCTCTCTTCCACTGGGGCAAGCCCGCGCCGGGCGGCCCGACGGTTGTGCTCTGGACGGGCGTGCTGACGGCCAGTCTGACCGTCGCGGCCGTCGCCTACCACTGGCTGGAACAGCCCGCGGAGCGAATGCTGCGACGCCGCTTCTTCCGTCCCGCCGCCCCGGCGCGCGAGCCGGCGGCTCTCGGCCAACGCTGAACACCGCGTTCCCAGGCGGTGCGCCTGCTGCCTCCCGCCCACGTGTGCGGGCGGGTGCGGGCATCGCGGGAGGAAGGCCGCCCACCACAGAACGATAGGGGAGAAATCCGCTCCGGGCGATGCGGAGCCGGGCCGCAGCGGGGCACCGCGGACGAGGCCGCACAACACCCCCGCATACGGGGCCAATCGGGGCCGACTGAACCGGCCGGCCGGGCAGCACGTCCCGCCTCATGACCAGGTGGCGCGGCACGATCCGGACGCCCCCCGCCGCAGGCACCGCGGGGGCCTCAGGGCGGCGGGTAGGGGTCGTAGCAGTCGGGGACGGGCTTGTAGAGCACGTGCCACGTCCGCCCCTCGACGACGCCGCTCGGCGGCAGGCCGTGGCACTCCTGGATCCACTCGATCTTCTCCACCGTGACCGAGTCGAGCACCCCGCTGAGCGGGAGCTTGGGAGGCTCGCCACCCCACATGTTGCTCAGGCACTGCGCCTGCTTGACCGCAGGGCCGGTCCCGCCCTCGGTGAGGACGGGCTGGAACGCCGGTGAGATGTAGGGGCACCGGGCGGAGTCGGCTGCGCCGGCCTGGGGAACCGCCAGGCCCAGTACGGCGAGGGTGCACAGCGCCGCGCCCGAGGTGACCAGTCCGCGCTGTCTCATGCCGCTCCTTCCACCCGGCCGCCCAACGGGCGGTTCGTGCCGGGGAACGGGTATCCCCATCGTCGCCGCGTTCGGCGGGGCCCGCCAGTTGCGCACGGACGGCGCGGAGCGGGGGAGGGGCGGAGACTCGGGCGCAGGCCGGGCGCGACGTGGCGGACGCTTCGCAGGACACAGGCGCCGGTGGAGCGGACGCCGGCGTGGCCGCGCCGGCGCCGTCCCCGACGGTGATGCCGCCACAATGGGCGCCACGCCGGGGTTAGGGTCGGCGGATGCGCCAGGTCACGGGTAGCGAAGCCTTGTCAGGGATCGTGCATGAGGCACTGGGGGCGGGAGCCCGCGTCGTCGGAGTGGACCGGTTGCGCGGAGGGAGCAGGAAGGGGGTCTACCGGGTCCACACGGACGGATCACGTGCAGCGAGTGTGATCGTCTACAGCTGGGCCGAGGCCGAGAACTTCTGGCCGGCCGCGGGAGCCGTCGATGCGGCCCACCCGTTCGCTCCGGCCTCCGGGCTGGTCCCGTTCCTGGCCGCTCGACGGAGGCTGGACGGCCTTGGCGTCCGGGTGCCAGGGGTGCTTCTGGCTGATGGCAGCCGACGCCGCTACCCGGCGGATGCAGCAGTTGTCGAGGACGTTGCCGGCGGCACTCTGGAAGCACTCCTGGTAACGGATCCCGCACGCGCGTCCCACGCATTGAGTGAGCTGGCAGCAATGCTCGACGCGATGCACCGGCAGCGCAGTCAGCACTACGGCAGGGTGGACGTTCTCGAACGGGGCGACAAAGCGAGTGGCGCTTCGTGCGAGCAACTGGTGCTCGGGCGTGCCGTCGAGGACCTCGCTGAGGCGGCCGAATGCGACCACAGGATCGGGTCAGCCGTGGCCCGTTTCCACGATCGCCTGCAGGAACTGGCCGCGCGAGTTGCTCCGCGCACGCAGCACGGACTGATCCACGGGGAACTCGGGCCCGACCACGTCCTGGTGGGTGCCTCCGGACACCCCGTTCTCATCGACATCGAGGGCCTGATGTTTTTCGATGTCGAGTGGGAGCACGTATTCCTGCAACTTCGTTTCGGCGACCAGTACCCGGTCTTGTCACGCCCCGGACTTGATCCGGCACGGCTCGACCTCTACATGCTCGCGATGCGTCTCTCACTGGTGGCCGGCCCCCTTCGCCTGCTCGACGGCGACTTCCCACACCGGGCGCTGATGGGGGAAATCGCCGAGCACAACGCGAAGGGGGCGCTGGCCCTGTTGGGCCGGTAGCGCCGCGTCCGCCACATGACGCTCCCCACCCCCACGGCCGGCCGCCTCGACGGGCGGCCGGCCGCTCCGCGTTGCGAGCCTTCTGGCGGCGCTCTCGTCGGCCGAGGTGGCACCCCACCTGGGTCACGGCATCAATGCCGTCAATGATCCACCGCTGTCAACACGCCGGGCCTGGGATTCGGCCACGGTGGTGGTGTCGCGCGCCGGCGTGGGTGGCCGGAATCGCCTTGTCGAACTGGCACTCGGGCGCGGGCTGGGTATGCCTCCCGTGCAGAGCGACGCGGGGGCATTGGGGGCGGGTACCGTGGCACGCCTGTCGTGGACGTCCAACGGGTACCCTTCGCCACGCTCGCAACGACGGCTCACTGTGCGCCGTCTGCGAGCCCAGGGCCGCTACGGCCCCGGACTCCGCGATGTCCTGCCCGCCCTGGCCGGGCTGGTGGCGGCGGTGTGCTCGGTGGTCGCCGGGCTCGCGGCGGGATACCGTGCCGCCGGGATCGCCGTCCCCGTCGCCGGCGTCGCCGCCATCATCCTGCTCGTCACACTCGCGATCCGGCGCCGACGCCCGGGCGCCCGGCGCCGCCTCGGCTACTACACCCCGGGTGAACTGCGCGAACTCGACACGCAGGGCCTTGCCCTGGCCGTGGCCCGGATGCTGAGGAGGGAGGGGTGGCGGGTGCGGATGCTGCCCGCGCCCGACCGGCCGCGTCTGTGCGCCCGGGACGCGGACGGCCGGCTGCTCGACGTGGCCTTCCGGCCCGTGGCGGAGCCGTTGCCCGACGAGGACGTGCCCCATCCCCACGTGCACCCGGACGGCGCGGAGGCGCCCCTCCGTCTGGTGGTGCACCGGGGCGCCTTCCGGGCCCGCGACGCGCGGTGGGCACGGCGGCAGGGCAGAACCTGGCTGCTCGACGGCTCCGCGCTCGAACGCTGGGCACAGGGCGTGCACCTGGACGAACTGCTCCCGCACGGCTCGTGACACTCCGCGCGGGGCGAAGCCGGGCATGTCACGGATAGAAGTGCGTGAGGGACTCGGCGACGCAGGCCGGCTTCGCCGACCCTTCGAGCTCGAAGGTGAAGGCGCGGTGCATCTGCACGCCGCCGCGCTTCACCTCGTGCACATCGGTGACGGACGCGTGCAGCCGGATCCGGCTGCCGACGGGCACCGGCGCCGGGAAGCGGACCTTGTTGACGCCGTAGTTGAGGGCCATGGCGACGCCCGTGACCTTCAGCAGTTCGGCGAACATGGGGATGCCCCAGCTGAGGATCATGTAGCCGTGGGCGATGGTCCGGCCGTAGGGGCCGTGGGCGGCTCGTTCGGTGTCGGTGTGGATCCACTGATGGTCGCCGGAGACGTCGGCGAAGGTGTCGATGAGGTGCTGGGTGACCTCCTTCCACGAGGAGTGGCCGAGGTCGCGGCCTGCCAGCCGCGTGATCTCCGGGATGCCGTGGACGGTCAGTGCCATGGGAGTGCGTGTCCCCTCGTGCGGGGCCGCCCCCTCCAGGCGGAGGGGGCGGCGTCGGCGGGTGCGGTGGCCGCGGGTCAGGCCGGGACGGCGGCCGTGGTGGAAGCCGGCTGGTCCACGCCCCGCTCGTCGTGGTTGGGGCGCTTGAGGAGCAGCAGCATGCAGCCGAGGGTCAGGGCGACCTGGAAGATGGCGTACGCGATGACGACGGCGATCGATCCGGTCCGGTTCAGCAGGAACTGGCCGATGATCGGGGTGGTGCCGCCGAGCAGCGTGCCGCAGAGCTGGTAGCACAGGGAGATGCCCGTGTAGCGCAGGCGGGCGGGGAAACGGCTGGCGAGCATGCCGGCCAGCGCGGCGTAGTACAGGCAGTGGGGGATGGTGGCGACGGCCACCCCGAGCATGGCCAGCGCGTAGTTCTGGGTGCCGATCAGGATGAACATCAGCGGCAGCAGCACCAGTTCGGGGACCAGCATCAGCGTCACCGCGCGGGACCAGCTGCGCATCCTCGTGGCGATGACCGCTCCGAAGGGCTGCACGATGACCTGGGTGATGTTCGCGACCAGAATGATCGTGAGGAAGGAGCTGCGGTCGAAGTCGAGACTGGAGGTCGCCCAGGACAGTGCGAAAGTCGACTTGAAATAGGTGGCCGACAGGCCGATGGTGCACGCGCCGACGCCGAGGGCGATGAGGAGCGGCTGGGTGCGCACCACCTCGGCCACCGGAAGCTTGGCGACCTCCTTGTTCTTGATGAGGTCCGCCATCGCGGGCGACTCGGCCACCTTCATCCGCACGAACAGACCGACGATGACCAGGAGCGCGGAGGCCAGGAAGGGGACCCGCCAGCCCCAGGAGACGAAGGCCTCGTCGGGCAGTTGACTGGTGGCCAGGAAGGCGATGGTGCTCAGGGTGTTGCCCACCGGCGAACCCTGCTGGGCGAACGCCCCGTACAGCACCGACTTGCCCTTGGGGGCGTGCTCGGAGGCGATCAGCACCGAGCCGCCCCACTCGCCGCCCAGGCCGATGCCCTGCACCATGCGGATGCCCACGAGCAGCAGCGGGGCCGCGATGCCGATCGAGGAGTAGCCGGGCAGCAGACCGATCAGCGTGGTGGAGACGCCCATCATCAGCAGCGTGATGACCAGCGTCTTCTTCCTGCCCAACCGGTCGCCGTAGTGGCCGAAGAGGATGCCGCCGAGGGGACGGGCGAGGAACCCCACCCAGAAGGTCGCGAAGGCGACCAGGGTGCCCAGCGCGCCACCGAGTTCGGGGAAGAACACCCTGCCGAAGACGAGGGCGGACGCGGTGCCGTAGATGTAGAAGTCGAACCATTCGATGGTGGAGCCGATGAAGGCTCCGATTCCGGCCCGTTGGGCGGTCTTGTTCCGCTCCCTTGCGGCAGACGCGCTCATGGTGGCTCCCATGGTGTCGGTGATCGTGGCGTGGGTGGGGGCTCGGGCGTCGATCAAGGAACGCCCGTGCCCCCGGGGGACGGCTACGGTGACCCCGGGCCGGATGCGAAACGGCTCCGGGACCACCTGGCACTCGGTGCGGCGAAACGGTGTGCTGCGGGAGTGCGGTGGAAAGCAGAGAGAACGCCGCAGGACGCAGAGAAGCGCGAGGAGAAGCGGATTTCGCGTCGCCCGGCGCGACGGGGTCCGGGTTCGGCCCGCGTCGCGGCGGCGTCAGGCGGGGATGCGCTCGAAGACGGCGGCCAGGCCCTGGCCTCCGCCGATGCACATCGTCTCCAGCCCGTAGCGGGCCTGTCGGCGGTGCATCTCCCGGGTCAGGGTCGCCAGGATGCGCGTCCCGGTGGCACCCACCGGGTGCCCCAGCGAGATCCCCGAGCCGTTGACGTTGATCCGCTCGTGGTCGTCCTCGGCCAGCCCGAGCGCCCGCGTGCAGGCGAGCACCTGCGCGGCGAACGCCTCGTTGAGCTCGATAAGGTCCATGTCGGCCAGGGACAGTCCCGCCCGTTCCAGTGCCGCCCGGGTGGCGGGCACCGGTCCGATGCCCATGGTCCCGGCCGGCACCCCGGCCCGGGCGCAGGAGACCAGCCGCACCAGCGGCTTCAGGCCCAGGCGCTCGGCCGTGGCGCGGCTGGTCACCAGGCAGGCGGCGGCCGCGTCGTTCTGCCCGCTGGCGTTGCCGGCGGTGACCGTGGCCTCGGGGTCGTCGCGGAGCATGACGGGCCGCAGCGCGGCGAGTTGCTGCGCCGTCGTCCCGGGACGCGGATGCTCGTCCTCGTCGACGACCGTCTCGCCCTTGCGGGTGCGTACGGTGACCGGGACGATCTCCTCCTTGAACAGCCCGTCGGCCATGGCCCGGCCGGCGCGCTGCTGGGACCGCAGGGCCAGGGCGTCCTGGTGCTCGCGGCTGACGGCGAACTCGCGGCGCAGGTTCTCCGCGGTCTCGATCATTCCGCCGGGGACCGGATGGTTCACGCCCCCGGCGGTGGCCCTGCCGCGCGCCAGGGAGTCGTGCAGTTCCAGGCTCGGCGTCCTGATGCCCCAGCGGCCGTCGTGGGTGTAGAACGGGGCCGCGCTCATGACGTCGACCCCGCCGGCGACGACGACGTCGCTGAAGCCGCTCCGGATCTGCATGGCCGCGTCGAGGACGGCCTGCAGGCCCGAGCCGCAGCGCCGGTCGACCTGCACGCCGGACACCGTGTCCGGCAGGCCGGCGTCGAGGGCGGCGACCCGTCCGATCGCGGGTGCTTCGGCGGTGGGGTAGGCGTGCCCCAGGATCACCTCGTCGATCCGCTCGGGGCTGACGCCGGTGCGGGCGACGACCTCGGAGATGACCAGTGCGGCCAGGGCGGCCGGCCGCTGGGACGACAGGGCGCCACCGAACCGGCCGATCGGCGTGCGCAGCGGTTCGCAGATGACGACGTCGGCGGGCTGAGAGGACATGCGCCGTCCTTTCCGGGCGGGGATCCGAGCGAGAAGATGTCCCGCTGACCTTCGCACCACCGACTAAGAAGGTCCAATATCCAATTCGTACTTCATTGAGACGCGGCAAGTATCAGCCGGGCCACGGGGGGCCGCCGCGGCACCCCGGTTCGCCCTGCCGGCTCCGCCGGGCCGCACGCGCCGGCCGCCGTGCCGAAGTGCGCCGGGACTACGGCGCCTGCGGGGGAGCCGGTGACAGGCGTGGCGTCGGAAGCGCCTCCTCGGCCACGGCCAGCACCGAGTGCAGCGCGGCGGACGGGTTGTCCCTGCGCCAGGCCAGCGCGGCCCGGAGCCGGACGGGCGGCCCGTCCAGCGGGCGGTAGACGAGGCCCGTCTGCTGGATGTGCTGGCAGGAGGTCAGGGTGAGGGTCACGCCCACTCCGGCGGCCACCAGCGCGAGGATGGTGTGGGAGTCCGGCGCCGCCTGCACCACCCGCGGGATGAACCCCGCCCGCTCGCAGGCCGCCACGGTGACGTCCCGCAGCGAGGAACCGGTGTTGGCCGGGAAGCTGACGAACGGCTCCTCGGCCAGGGCCGCCACCGGAATGCGCTCACGCTGAGCCAGCTGATGGTCCGACGGCAGCGCGCAGACGAGCTCCTCCTCCGCGATCACGTGCGTCGCCACGCCCGGCTGGGTCACCGGCAGGCGTACGAAACCCAGGTCCAGGGAGCCCTCCGCGACCTGGGCGAGCGCCACGTTGGCGTACGTCTGGCCCGCCAGCACCAGCTCGATGCCCGGGTGCGCGGCGCGCACCGCCCGGGTCAGCAGCGGCAGGGTCTCGTGGCTCGAGGCGCCGGCGAAGCCGACCGTGACCCGCCCGAACTCGCCGCGTCCGGCCGCCCTGGCCGCCCGCGTGGCGGTGTCCAGGTCCGCCAGCACGGTGCGGGCCGGTTCCAGGAAGGACTGGCCGGCGCTGGTGAGCCGCACCGAGCGGGTGTTGCGCTCGAACAGCTGGACCCCCAGTTCCTTCTCCAGCTGGCGGATCTGCTGACTCAGCGGCGGCTGGGCCATCTGCAGCCGCTTGGCGGCGCGGCCGAAGTGCAGTTCCTCGGCCACCGCCAGGAAGGCGGTCACATGGCGCAGCTCCATGAGGTCCCCGCTCCAGTCTCCCGTGATTCATCTCTCCAGCATCTTGGTGCGACCTTAATTCGGTATTGGACAGCAATCAATCCCGCTGGGACGGTGTGGTCACCCGTCCACCCATGCCGAGGAGCACGACGATGCGACCGGACGATCCGGCAGCCCCGATCGAGGCGCCCGCTTCCGCCGCCCCCCGCCCGCCGCAGGACAAGACCATGTCGATGCGGGAGGCGATCGCCGCCTACGTGCACGACGGCGACACCGTCTCGCTCGAGGGCTTCACCCACCTGATCCCGACCGCTGCCGGGCACGAGATCATCCGGCAGGGCCGCAGGAACCTCACCGTCGTCCGGATGACCGCCGACATCGTGGTGGACCAGATGCTGGCCGGCGGCTGCGTGTCGAAGCTCGTCTCCTCCTTCGTGGGCAACTCCTCCGCCGGTTCCCTGGGCGAACTCCGCCGCCGGATCGAGCACAAGGTGCCCGAACCGCTCGAGTTCGAGGAGTACAGCCACTACGGCATGGTGTGCCGCTACCTCGCCGGCGCCCAGCGCCTGCCCTTCTACCCCCTGCGCTCCTACGCCGGCAGCGGCCTGCCGTCCGTCAACGACGGCATCCGGAAGGTCACGTCGCCGTACCCCGGGCCCGACGGCGCGGAGGAGCACGTCCACGTCGTACCCCCGGTCAACCCGGACGTGACGATCGTCCACGCCCAGCGCGCCGACCGGGCCGGCAACACCCAGATCTGGGGCCTCACCGGCATCCAGGCCGAAGCCGTCTTCGCCGCCCGGAAGGCCGTCGTCGTCGTGGAGGAGGTCGTCGAGGACGACGTAGTCCGCTCCGACCCGAACCGCACGGTCGTTCCCGCGCACGCCGTGGACGCCGTCGTCGTGTGCCCCCGCGGCGCCCACCCCTCCTTCGCCCAGGGCTACTACGACCGGGACAACGCCTTCTACCGGGCCTGGTCGCACATCAGCAAGGACCCCGCCCGGCTGCAGGAGTGGATGACCGAGTGGGTGTACGGCACCCGCGACCACGAGGAGTACGTCGCCAAGCTCGGCGAGACGTTCTGGGCGGAACTGGCCGTCGGCGACGCCTGGAGCCTGCCCGTCAACTACGGGCGGCGGCTGTGACCGGAACGGGAAACGCACCGGAGGGGCCGAGCGCACCGAACGAGCCGTCCGGCCCGCGCGGAAGCGGCCCGGTACCCGACCGCACCGAACGGAACGAACGGAACGAACGAGAGAGGGACATGAACGCCGCCTCAGCGACCTCGGAAGCCGCGACGTCCTCGGAGCTGCTGTCCGTGGTCGCCTCACGCGAACTGGCCGGCAAGCGGACCGTCTTCGCCGGCATCGGACTGCCGACGCTCGCGACCTCGCTGGCCCAGCTGACCGTCGCGCCCGGGATCGAGATCGTCTACGAGTCCGGGGTGTGCGGAGCCCATCCGTCGCACCTGCCCGAGACCATCGCCGACGCCGTGCTCATCACCGGCGCCGAGGCGGTGCTGACCATGCCCGCCCTCTTCGGCTACGTCCTGCAGGGCGGGCACATCGACGTCGGCTTCCTCGGGGCCGCGCAGATCGACAGGTGGGGCAACCTCAACTCCTCCGTCATCGGCGACTGGCACGCCCCCGACGTGCGGCTGCCCGGGCCCGGAGGCGCCATGGAGGTCATGGCCAACGCGCGGGAGGTCTTCGTGGTGATGCGCCGTCACACCCCCCGGTCCTTCACCGCCGAACTGGACTTCTGCACCTCGCCCGGCCCGGACCGCGCGCTCGCGGAGGGGATCCGCCCGCTCGGTGCGGGCGTCACCAGGGTCATCACCGATCTGGGCATCCTGGCCCGCTCGGGCGCCGGCGAGGAACTGCGCCTGGTCGCCACCCACCCCGACGTCACGGTCGACCAGGTCCGCCGGGCCACGGGCTGGGACCTCCAGGTCGCCGACACCCTCACCACCATCGATCCGCCGACCGCGTCCGAACTGCGCCTGCTGCGCGAGGACGTCGATCCCGACCGCGTCTACCTGCGCTGAGAGGAACGAGGAGTCACATGCGCATCAGGATCGTGGGCACCGGCGTCATGGGCCGGGGCATCGCCCAGTGGGCGGCGACAGCCGGTCACACCGTCGAGCTCTGCGACGCCCGGAAGGACGCGGTGGCCGAGGCCGTCGACTTCGTCCGGCGCATGCTCGAACGGGCCGCGCAGAAGGGGCGGACGACCTCCGCGGCCGCCGCGTCCGCCGTGGCGCGGCTGATCCCGCTGGAGTCGCCCACCGCGCCGGGGGAGGGGGTGGAGCTGGTCGTCGAGGCGGTGCGCGAGGACCTGGCCACCAAGACGGAGCTGTTCCGGCAGCTGGAGGAGGCCCTGCCCGCCGGCACGGTGTTCGCGACGAACACCTCCTCGCTGCCGGTCACGCAGATCGCCGCGGGCCTGTCCGACCCGTCACGGCTGGCGGGACTCCACTTCTTCAACCCCGTGCCGCTGATGAAGGTCGTCGAGGTCGTCCCCGGGGCGCTGACCCGGCCGGACATCCCGCCGGCCCTCGTCGAACTGGTCCAGGGCACCGGGCACACCGCCGTCGTCGTGGCCGACACCCCCGGGTTCCTCGTCAACCACGCCGGCCGCGGGCTGGTCACCGAGGCCCTCGCCCTGCTGGAGGAATCCGTGGCCGACGCGGCCGGGATCGACCGCGTCGCCCGCGACGTGCTCGGCCTGCGCATGGGCCCCTTCGAGCTGATGGACCTCACCGGCCTGGACGTCACCGCCGCCGTCATCGACTCCATCTGGCAGGGCTTCCGCCACTCCGACCGGCTCCGGCCGTCCTTCCTCACGCCCAACCGCGTGGTCGCCGGCTTGCACGGCCGCAAGACGGCACGCGGCTTCTACGACTACGGCCCCGACGCCCCGGCTCCCGCCGCCACGGCCGAGCAGCCGGTCACCGGCGACCCCCGCCGTCCGGTCCTGGTGCACGGCCGGGGACCGCACGCCGACGCGCTGCGCCAGGCCCTGGCCCGCTCGGGGGCGGCCCTGGAGACGGGGTCCCAGCCCTCGGCCGGCACGGTGGTGCTGGTTCCCAACTGGGGCACGACCGTGGCGTCCGCGGTCGCCGGGGACGGCCTGCCGCCCGAGCGGACCCTGGGCGTGGACCCCCTCTCCCTCACCACCGGCCGCCGCGTACTGGCGGTCACACCGGCAGCGGACCCGGCCGCCGTTCGCGACGCGCGTGCCGTGCTCGCCCGTGCCGAGGGCACGGACACACCCCTTCGCGTCTCGGTCGTGCGTGACACGGCGGGTTCCGTCGCCCAGCGCCTGCTCGCCTCGATCGTGGCCGTGGCGGCGTCGATCGCCGAGCGCTCCATCGCCGCCCCGGACGCCATCGACACCGCGGTCACGGCCGGTCTCGGCTACCCGTTCGGACCCTTGGCGTGGGGTGACCGGATCGGCGGGCGGCAGCTCGTCGCCCTCCAGCAGGAGCTGTACCGCGGCACCGGCGACCCCCGGTACCGGCCGACCCGCTGGGTCACCGAGCGCGCACAGCTCGGCCTCCCGCTGACCGAGGCCGGCACCACACCCGCCGACTGCCTCGGCTGAGGACCGGTTTCGGTGACGCCCCGGCCCGGGACATGGAGCGGTGTCCCGGGGCGGCGACCACTCAGTGCGACCGTACGGTCAGGTGGACGGTCACCTCGTCCGGGCCGCCGGGCGGGTGGGCACGGACCGGCGGGCGGACGCGGTGGAAGGCGTGCCGGCCCTGGTGGAGGCGGCCCGTGGACACCGCATCGACACCCTGCTGATCCGGCCCGACGGGCCGGAGGTGTCACGTGAGACGTGGGTGGCGGCGGAGCCCGACCAGCCGGCGGGGCGCCGCACCGGCGCGCAGATCCTGGGCGAGAGCGATCCCGTCGCGGTCCGCGCCGACGACGCGCTGCTGCGATCGGCCGTCGCGACCGACGCCGACGTAGTGCCCGTGCCGGCCGAGGAGGACGGCCCCGAGCTGCCCGCGGGCGGCCTCGGCGCACTGCTGCGCTGGACGTACGAGTCCTAGGAGCCTTTCCGGCGCCGGGATCACCCTCACCGGGTGCCGCGCCGCCGGTGCACGAGGCGAGGAGGCCCGCGGCGGCCCGGCGCGGGGCCCCGGCTCCGGCATTCCCGCCGCCCCTGGTGTCGTGCGGGTGATTCGGGTAACCCGCCCACTCCGGGCGGTGGGAGTCGTGATCCGCCAAGGGAGAAAGGAGCCGGACCTCCATGGAACGTGGCAGCAATCCGGTGAGTCGTCGCAAGGACGACGAGATGAAGCACGAGCTGCAGGGATACCTCAGGTCAGGGCAGCACACACACGCCGAGGACGCCGTCGATCCGGAACCCGAGGCCGACGACGACATCCGCCCGGCCACGCCCGGCCCCGTGCCGCCGCCCGGTCCGGAACGCGAGCAGGCCGAGCGGGAGGCGGCAGCGCACGAACTGCACCTGGAGATGGCCCGCCATCTGGACCGCACCGTCTTCCCCGCCGACCGGGACACCATCGTGCGCGCCTTGCGCGACCGGCATGCGCCGGACGCGCTGGTGGCGGCGGCGGAGGCGCTCCCGGAGAAGGGCATGTACCACAACGCGCACGAGATCGTCGTTGCGCTGCTGGGTCCGGTCGGCCTCGTGAACCGGCCCGCCTCGTGAACCGGCCCGGACGGGGTGTGCCGTCGGGACCCTTCGCGGATCGATCGCGGTGACGGCGGCCCTCGCCCGCCGGGCCGCGCGACGGGAGGGGGCTCGCGGTCTCCGGCCGGCCCCCGCCGGCCGCGATCCCCGCGGGACGTGTGAGGCGGCGGTCGTCGGGCACCCGTCGGACGCACGGGCCACACCGCCGCACGGACGCGGGCCGACCGCCCCGGGGGCGTCCGGAAGACCCGGTGAGTGAGGCCCACACCAAGAGCCGCACCCCTGCCCTGACAGCCGTGGGGCCGCGCGGCCCCCCGATGCCGGATCGAGCGCCGTCCGGTCTGCGCCACCCGTACCAGGAACTCCACCAGCGACCCAGTGCGCCGACGACGGAGCGCGGCGGTGTCCGGACGGCTCCCGGAGAGGGACTTCGCTTCCCGCCCCGGAGGGCGCCCGCACCCCGCGGCGCGTCGCCGGCGCGGAAAGGACCTCCTCATGTCCGAGGGGAAGACGGGGGCACACATGCCAGGGCACGAGACACTCCCGCTGCCGGACTACGACCATCTTCCGCTGGGCAGCCTCCGGCACCGCATCCGCACGCTCGACGAGGCGGGTCTGCGCGAGGTGCTCGCCTACGAGGAGGCGCACGGCAACCGGCTTCCCGTCGTGGAGGTGCTGCGTGCCAGGCTCCAGGGGCTCCGCGAGGGTGCCCGGCCTTCGGAAGGCTCGCCTCTCGCGCCGGCTCCCGAGCGGGCGCCCGGGGCCGACACCGGATCCCAGGTGTCACCCGCCACGGCGGGTCCGCCGATGAACCCGTCGTCCCACGGCGTGCCCGAGAACCCGTCCCAGCAACCGCGATGATGATGAGGAGGACGATCCCCGGGACACCGGGCCCGACGAACGCCAGTCCGGCGGGCCGGCACGCGCGCGCGGGATCCCGGCGGTGAGCATCGTCCGGCGCCGCCCGCCCGAAGCGGGCAGCGAGCCGGTGCGCCAGGCGTGAGCCCACGAGCCCACCGACGCGGGGTGCCGCGAAGACCAGGCCGTACTGCCAGGGGAGAAGACCGGGCCGTACCGCCGGGGTGCGAGCCCCGGAGTGCCCAACAGGAGTACGGCCGGCAGCGGCTCGGTCGCCATGATCAGGCCGTTGACCGCGATCGCGTCGAAGAACAGCGGGCGCAGCGTGGGACGGGCGAGGACGTGGCGCCGTCCCGCCGGCAGGTCGCCCGGGCGCAGTCGCGGTCCCCCGGCGCGCGGGGTGCGGTTCCGTCCCGCCGATGGCGCGGATGCCCAGCACCGACAGCACATGGCTGACCGCGTCGGCGACCACGGTCGTCACCGGTCCGAACATCCCGATGGCGGCACCGCCGAGCGTCCGTCCGACCATGGTCGCCGTCCACGTCGTGGACTCGAACCAGCCGGTCGCGACGAACAGGTCCGCCCGGGGCACGAGCGCCTTCAGATACGCGCCGGCGGCGGCGTTGTATGCCCCGGCGGGTACCCCCGCGTCCTCTGCCCCGGCTCTCCCCGATCGCCCGGCCACGACCATGCCCACACCACACGCGCCTGCCCGGCCCGGCCCGCCGGGCGCGCGTCCGCCGCCCCACCGGCAGCCGCCTCGTCGCGGCGTCCGCCGCGCTCGTCCCGGCCGGCAGGCGGTCCCGGGCCCCCGGACACGAAGGGGAGCCGTCGCGGACCTCCACACGCGGCTGAATCCGGTGAGGCAGGGGAGATGGTTAGCCGGGGCCCGCGACCGGCGGGGACCGCGGCGGCAGGCCCGCCGCCTCACCTGAAACGGGAGACGCAGACCATGGGGACGGTCGTACAGGTCCCGCAGACGCGGGACATGATCGGGGACGAGCTCTCCGGCGACGAAGCCTTCGCCGCGCTACGGCGCTACGGCGGTGTCCGGCTGCTGGCCGACGCGTTCTCCAGGTTCCGCTACGCGGACGGCTTCACCAACGCGCGCGCCCTCGGTTTCCAGATCGTCCTGGGTCTGGTGCCGTTCACCATCGCGCTGGTCGGCGTCGCCACGGCCGCGCACACCGAGAGCGTCGGGCGCATCGTCGAGCTGGCCCTGGGCAGGATCGTGCCGGGCGCCAGCTCGGACGTCGTCGAGGACGCGCTGCAGGGCACTCGGCGCACCGCCCACTCCGACGTCTGGAGCACCGTCGCGCTGTGGCTGGGCCTGGCCTTCTCCGTCGTGAACCTCGCCCAGGCCATGGCGCAGGTCGAACGCGGTGCCAACCGCATCTACGGCATCGAGCGCGATCGGCCCTTCGTGCGCAAGTACGGCCGCGCCCTGCTGCTCGCGTTCGCCGCGGGCGTGCCCATGGTCCTGGGCTTCCTCGTGCTGGTGGCGGGCCGGGCCCTCGGCGACTCGACCGCCGAGGCGTTCGGATGGTCCGGCTTCCCGGGGTGGTGGGACGCCCTGCAGATACCCCTGGGCACCGTCCTCGCCTGGGTGGCCTCCGCCGTCGTCCTCCGCTGGTCGCCGCGCCGTGACCAACCCGGGTACACCTGGCTGGCGTTCGGGTCCGCCGTGCACCTGGTGCTGTGGGTCGCCGCCACCTGGCTGCTGACGCTGTACGTCGCCAGGAGCGGCTCCTTCGGCGCCGTGTACGGGCCTCTCACCGCCTTCGTGGCCCTGCTGCTGTGGGCCAACCTGACGGGTGTCGCGCTCTTCCTGGGCATCGCGTTCGCCGCCCAGCTGGAAGCGGCGCGGGCCGGCCTGCGCTCCGCCGTGCGCCCGGACCCGGGGTCCGGGCCCTGACACCGGTGCCACCGACCGGAACCGCGGAGCGGGGCGGCAGAACGTGCGGTGGCGCGGACCTGCCACGGTGAGCAGCGCGCGTGGGGCCGAGTCGCCACGAGTGGCCGGCGGCAGGCTCGAACCGCTCCTGGACGCCGATCCCGCCGTGCGGCGGATGCCTTGGACGAACCGGCCGCCATGCTCGGCCGAGCAGCGTCCCGCACCGGGCCAGAGGCCGGCGCCCTGTCAGGAGTCGGCGCCAGCGTCCCCGTGCGCGGCGGTGAGGTCGTCGTAGACGAGGAGGCCGTCCCCGCGCAGCCGCACGCCGGGCGTCGGCAGGTGAGGGCGGCACCGTCCGTCATGCATCAGGTGCTGGACCGGTACCCCTCGGGCGAGGACGGCGAAGTCGGCGATGAGACGGCGGTGACAGCGCCACCAGACCGCTTCGCTGCACATCACCGCCGTACGGGCCACGGCTGCCTCGGGCAGCAGCCGTTCCATGGCGGCGACGAAGCCGGGCGTCCTGGTGTGTGCGGCGTAACCGCGGAAGGACGCGTTGCGCCAGACGACGTCGGGGCTGTCCGGAGGCCGTTTGCGGAACCCGCCCAGGTCGGGCTCCCACCGGTAGGCGAGCCCTGCTGCGGGCATCCACGCCTCGAGCCGCTGTCTGGCCAGATCGGGATCGCGGCGGCTGCCCGGTGCGGTGCGCACGTCGACGACGCTGGTGACGCCGGCGCCGTGGAGCAGCTCGACGATCCGGTGCCGGCCGGCGGTGCCGTGCCCGAAGGTGACCAGCATCGGTTCCGTTGGCTCACCACGCGTTGGCCCCCGCGCAGGAGGGTCGACCGAAGCATCCACGTCCGCCTCCCGAAGACCACCGTCCCCATCAGTGTGACCGAGCGCACTGCTTGACCAGGCGGGTCGAGCACCCCGCTCGATGTCTCCCGGAAGCCGCCGGACGCAGCCGTCGTGGTGGACGACCGGGCCCCGGACGGGGAGCCCGGCCGCCCGGCGCCTCAGCCGCCCACGTGGACGCCGGGGCGCCGGTCCGGGTCGGGCTCGTTGCTCCGGATGATCTCCCGCGTGACCGGAGCGGTGTCGCCGCGCCCGAGGAGGAAGTAGCGGAACATGTGCCGCAGAGGGCTGCCCTCGGCCCACGCGAAATAGCAGTGCGGCCGCACGCCGGTGGCATCCCGCAGAGCGAGCAGGATCGCGGCGATGGCATTGGGGGCGGCCGGGGCCTCGGCACGCAGGATCCGGTAGCCGTCGACCTCGACGCCGCGAACGCAGAGGGTCTCGCTGAAGTCGGAGGGGTCGACCACGTCGATCTCCAGGAACAGCACGTCGGCCGGGCCGGGCACCGGGTTGCTGCCGCGCTGCTCCCGCTCCTTCGCCGCGTACTCGGCGCCGTCGCCGGCTTGCCGCCGGTTGGCGATGATGTTGATGGCGTTGTCGTGGGCGAGGGTGTCGGTGATGAACCGGCGGGCTTCCGGGTCGAGGACGATGCGGTCGGCGCGCAGTTCGGTGGTGCGCGAGACCCTGGAGATCAGCGACACGGCGATGATGCCGGCGATGAACGTGCCGGAGATGGCGATGCCGTCGGGCTTGTCGACGATGTTGGCCACCAGCGCGTAGAACAGCACCGCGGTGAGCAGCGCGAAGCCCGTACCGGCCAGGCGCCGGCGGCTGCGGACGACCGAGACGGTGACGGCGAACGCGCCGGAGACCATCATGGCCAGGATGCCGGTGGCATAGGCGCCGGCCTGGGCGTCGACGTCGGCGTCGAAGGCGATCGTGATGGCGATGCACAGGACGGTATAGACGACGACGACCGGGCGCACCGCGCGTGCCCACTCGGGGGCCATGCCGTAGTCCGGTAGGTACCGGGGGACGATGTTGATCAGCCCGGCCATCGCGGACGCGCCGGCGAACCACAGGATCAGGATGGTGCTGATGTCGTAGGCGGTGCCGAACGCCTCCCCGACGTGTTCGTGCGCCAGCCAGGCGAGGGCCCTGCCGTTGGCCGCACCGCCGGGCTCGAACTCCTTGTGCGGGATGAGGACGGTGGTCACGAAGCTCGCGGACAGCAGGTAGACGCTCATGACGAGCGCGGCCGTGGTCAGCAGCCTGCGGGTGTTGCGAATACGCTTCTGCAACCGCTGTTCTGCGTCGCGCCCGTCGGCGGACACGAGCGGCATCATGCTCACGCCCGTCTCGAAACCGGACAGACCCAGCACCAGCAGCGGGAACGCCAGCAGCGCGGGCTCCGCCAGATGGGCGAGGCCGCCACCGCCCCGGCCCAGCGCCTCGGTCCACGCCGACAACGCACCCGGCGTGCTGAAGACCTGCACCACACCGACGGCGATGACGACCGCGTTCAGCAGCAGGAAGACACCCACCAGGGGGATGGCCACCTTGACCGCCTCGCTGAACCCGAGCAGGAACACCCCTCCGAGCAGCAGCAACAGCAAGACCGTGAGGCCGACCTCGTGACCGTGCAGGGCATGCGGGAAGAACGGGTTCTCGACCACGTGCACGGAGGCGTCCGCCGTCGACAGCGTGATCGTGATGATCCACGAGGTGGCCACGAACCCGAGCAGGACCAGCACGAACAGCTTGCCCCACCAGAACGGCAGCAGATCCTCCAGCATCGCCACCGACCCGGCACCGTTCGGGCTCTCCCGGGCCACGCGGCGGTACATCGGCAGCATGCCCGCCAGGGTCAGCGCCACGATCACCAGCGTCGCCAACGGCGACACCGCCCCGGCCGCCAGGGCCGCGATCGCCGGAACATAGGCCAGGCTGGAGAAATAGTCGACGCCCGTCAGGCACATCACCTTCCACCAGGCGTGTGACTCGGTGTGTGCCTCGCCGACCGCCGGCCCCACCGGCTGCACCCGGTGCCGCAGGAACCACCGCCCCACGCTGCCGGTCGGCTGGACGCGCCCCGCCGGGCTGTCCACCTCTTCCGGCACGGTTATCCCGTTCGCTCGCTGCACGACCTCATCAGCCCTTCCGCTATCCGCCGCCCGAGTACGTCCGTCCCCGCCACCACGGTGACGGGGGTACAGACGATCACCGAGTATGCGATCTGCCGGGAATCCCGCCCTCGCCGGGACCGGCAGTCAGGGGCCCCGCCCCGCGTGCCGCTGCGGCAAGTCGGACGCCACCCTGGCAGCGCCTGCTCCGCGATCGGTGAACTACACCTCGGCACGGGGCCTGGATCCGGCCCACCGGGGCAGGTGCGGGATGACCGGCGTGTGCCGGCCGATCGAGTGATCCGGGAGGCGGGGAGCACAGGTGTCCAGGAACGACGACACGGCGGACGCGGCCGAGCGCACGGGGGACGCCGCGCCCGAGGACACGCTGCTGCGGGGACTGGAGGTGGACGACAGGCGCCCGGAGCGGCCGATACTCCTGGACGCCGACGGCCGTCCGATCGAGACCTGGCGGGAGAACCATCCCTACGACCGCAGGATCGGCCGGGGCGAGTACGAGCGGACCAAGCGCATCCTGCAGATCGAACTGCTGAAGTTGCAGCGGTGGGTGAAGGACACCGGTCAGCGGATCGTCGTGGTCTGCGAGGGGCGGGACGCGGCCGGCAAGGGCGGCACCATCAAACGGTTCACCGAGCGGATGAACCCCCGCGGAGCCCGGGTGGTGGCACTGGAGAAGCCGACCGAGCGGGAGGCGGGCCAGTGGTACTTCCAGCGTTACGTCTCCCACCTGCCGGCCCGCGGCGAGATCGTCTTCTTCGACCGCTCCTGGTACAACCGGGCGGGCGTCGAGCGCGTCATGGGTTTCTGCACGGAGACCGAGTACCAGCGGTTCCTCGGACAGGCCCCGCTGTTCGAACGAATGCTCGTCGACGACGGCATCCTGCTGGTGAAGTTCTGGTTCTCCGTCTCCCGGGCCGAGCAGCGGACCCGGTTCGCGATCCGCCAGGTCGACCCGGTGCGCCGCTGGAAGCTCTCGCCCACCGACCTCGCCTCCCTCGACCGGTGGGACGACTACACCACGGCCAAGGTCGACATGTTCCGTGCGACCGACACCGCCCGCGCGCCGTGGACGGTGGTGAAGAACAACGACAAGCGGCGCGGCCGGCTGGAGGCGATGCGCGCCTTCCTCGACCGCTGCGACTATCCGGCGAAGGACGCCGAGGCGGTAGGCAAGCCCGACCCCCTGATCGTGGGCGCGGCGAACACTCTGCTCGAGCCCGGCGAGGAACCCACGGACCTCTCACCGACCCCGCTGGCCGGCCCCGGCAACGGCCCCGGCAACCACCCCGAGAACACCGCGCCCCCTTCGACCTGACCACCGCGCCGGCAGCACCGCCTGGCCGGAATCCCGGGTGTCCTGATCCACGGTCGGCTCGACCTGGCCAGCCCCCTGAAGACCGCCTGGGAGTTGTCCAGAGCATGGCCGGACGCGGAGCTCAAGGTGGTGGACGACTCGGGGCACACCGGCAGCCCCACCATGCTGGGACGCGATCCTCGACGCGATCGCACGGTTCGGGAGGAACAGCCGGCGCTGAGTGCCGGGGCGGGCAGCCGCCGGTGGCCGGCACATCGGTGCGTCGCCGCCGAGGGCCTGGGCTCAGCCGTGGTCGACGAGCTGGGCCTTGCCCTGCTTGCGGGCGCAGTGCGCACAGCAGAAGAACGCCCCGTCCGCCTGGAGGCCGTGTCCGAGGATGCGGCACTGGCAGTTGTCGCAGATGGGCGCCATCCTCTGGGCGGCGCACTCGATGCTGTCGAAGGTGTGGACCGCTCCCGCGGCGTGCACCTCGAACGACATCTCGTAGTCGTTGCCGCAGACTTCGCACTCGGCCATGAAGGCTCCACTCCTCGTCGCTGCACGGGCAGGACCGGCTCCCGCACCGGCGTCTGCCGGTGCCCTTGGACCGTAGCCGCAAGAGCCGCCGGCCCTCGGGTGGCACGGTGGCCTGCGTCCGAGCGACACACAGGAATCACTCTGGCGGGCGGCGGTGTCCGGGCCCCGGGCAGCGCGCGGATCACGGCCGGTCGTGACGGCACTGGCCGCCCACGCGCCGGCAGGGTGGACACTGGTGGTGCGGGCACTCTGTGAAGGGGCAGCGTGTTCGCCGGCAACGACGGGGACGCCGATGATGAGCGATCAGTGCCGGGACACGGACGGGCGGCGGATGCTGGCGGGCCTGCTGACCGCCAGCCACCTGATGCCCCTGGAACTCCTTCCGTCCAGGGCGGCCGCGCACGCGGCAGCGGTGGGATTCAGCCAGGTCCTGATCTACCTGGGAGACCTCCAGCGTGATGTGCTGCGGCTGCTGACCGGTGCGGGGCTGGACGCCGGACAGGGTGCAGTCGGCGAGGAGGACGAGCTGAAGATCGACGGCACCGTGGCGGGGCGCGCCTTCCAGTACGGGCAGATCCTGCCCGGCGCCCCGGCGGGCCAGGGCGCGGCTCACTGGTGGGTCCCTCTGCTGGACGGTGCCGAACGCCTGGGCGTGCTGCGCGTCACCACCGCCGACGACGACGCGCGGGCCCGGGAGGACATGCTCCTGCTGGCCGCCGTGGTCGCGTTGATCGTCGACAGCAAGCGGCGCAGCAGTGACTCCCACGCGCGGCTGACGCGGACCCAGCCGTTGAACATCGCGGCCGAGATGCAGTGGCACCTGATGCCGCCGCGCACCTACGCCGACGGACGGATGGTGATCGCCGCGGCGATGGAGCCCGCCTACAGCATCAGCGGTGACGCCTACGACTACGCCACCGCCGGCCACGTGGCGCATCTGTCGATCTTCGACGCGATGGGCCATGACACCGACGCCGGCCTGACCGCCCACCTGGCGGTGGGTACGTGCCGCAATTCCCGCCGCCAGGGTGCCGGCCTGGTCGAGATCACCGAGAGGATCGAACGGACGCTGATCGAGCAGTTCGGCAAGCGGCGCTACGCCACCGGCATCCTCGCCTGCCTCGACACCCGTACCGGTGTGCTGACCTGGGTCAACCGGGGCCACCACACGCCGGTCGTCATTCGCGGCGGCCGCTGGAGCACCCACCTGAGCTGCCGGCCCGCGCATCCGATGGGCACCGGTCTGGGTCTGCCGGTCACGCTGTGCCGTGATCAGCTGGAGCCCGGAGACCGGCTCGTGCTGTACACCGACGGCATCACCGAAGCGCGCGGGACCGGTGACGAGGAGTTCGGCCTGGACCGCTTCACCGATTTCCTCATCCGCCACCACGCGGACGGCCTGCCCGTCCCCGAGACGCTGCGTCGCCTGATCCACGCCGTGCTCGAATACCACGACGGCCAGTTGCAGGACGACGCCACCGTGCTGTTCTGCGAATGGCTCAGCCCCGCCGCGCACCTCACCGAGCAGGCAGCCGCCCTGACAGGTCTGCCGTCCCACCTCACCAGCGGATCGAGCCGTGTAGACGGGGACGGTTCCCCATGAGCGCCGGCCTGTGCGTGACCGTCCGCGAAGCCGGCGTCCGCAACACCGTGGTGACGCCGGCCGGAGCCCTGGACTTCCGCACCGCCGACCGTCTGCACGAGCAGGCCACCGCCGCGATGACCGCCTGCCGGCACCTGGTGCTGGACATGTCCGAGGTCACCTTCTGCGACTCCTCCGGCCTCAGCACCCTGCTGCGCCTGCTCCGGCACGCACAGGGCAACGACGTCACCCTGGCGCTGGCCGCCGTCCCCGCCCAGATGGCCAGACTGCTGGCCATCACCGGCGCGCACGCCGTCTTCTCCCTCCACGCCAACATCCCCGAGGCCCTCGCCGCCGGGAACGAGACGGCCCACGACGGCTGACCGCCGCTCTTCGGGGCCCGCGGTCACGGAACTCCACCCTGAACGGCTGCCGCACCACGCCTGCGGAGGTGGTGCTCGGGGCGCTGCTCAGGCATGGGGGGAGCCGGGGGCGGGCGGCCGGTCGCGGGGGGCAGAGCGACGCTGCGGCTGCGGGCGCCGGCGGCGCTGGACGGCTCCGTAGGTCTTCTCCAGCGCGGCGGTCGTGGCGTCGTACGAACGCTGGGCGACACCGACGAACAGGCAGTCGACCAGCGCCAGCTGGGCGATGCGGCTGACCGTCGCACCGGAACGGAAGGGCGTCTCCCGCGCGCAGGTCGTCAGCACCAGGTCAGCGCTCTGTGCGAGGGTGGAGCGCGGCACGTTGGTCAGGGCGATGGTCGTCGCGCCGCGTTCGGCCGCGGCCTGGAGGGGCTCGACGGTGTCCTCCGTCTCCCCGGAGTGGGACACGGCCAGGGCCACGTCGCCGGGCCCGAGGAGGGCGGTGGCCGTCAGAGCGGCGTGCCGGTCGGTCCAGACGAACGCGATGCGGCCGATGTGGTGCAGTTTCTGATGCAGGTCCTGGCCGACGAAGGCGCTCGCACCGACGCCGAAGATGTCGATCCGCCGGGCCCCCGCGACGGCGTCGACCGCGCGCCCCAGCACCTCCACGTCCAGCCCGGCGCCGGAGTCCTCCAGGGCGCGGATCTCGTTGTAGATGATCTTGCTGACGATCTCGCCGAGGGTGTCCGTGGCGCTGATGTCGGTGCCGGGCGACGGGCGTTCACCGCCGAGGGCGTCCTCGCGGGCCGCGGCGGCGGCCAGCGCGAGGCGCAGCTGGGGGTAGTTGGCGATGCCTATGGCCCGGCAGAAGCGCATCACCGTGGCCACCGAGGTGTCGGCGCGCCGGCCGAGCGCGCTGATGGACAGCTCAGCCGCCTGGGCCGGGTCGGCCAGCACGGCATCGGCGACCCGGCGCTCCGAGGGCGCCAGGGACGGCAGGGCCGCGCGGATGCGCGCCAGGGTCCCGGCGGGCGAGGCGTCCTCCGCCGGCTGGGCCGGTGAGCGGGGTGGTTCTTCCTGGCGGGACATGGGCCGTTCCCTCCTCCGGGGGCTGCGCGACACGGTAACCAGACCCCTGCGGTGCGTCAAAAACTTACCTGCTGAATTGCGTGAGGTTACTTATTGACATACGGATGGTGGCCTTCCGATACTCGCTGGACCGCGATCCGCGCCGGTCCCGGGCTCCCCGGCCGTTCCGTGACCTCCGACGCGACGGATCCTGAGGGACGCGAAGGCATGCCGTATGACAGCAGCAGTGGCGGTCGACCTGGGCAGGACGGGCTGCCGTGCCGTCCTGTGCGGCGACCGCGCCGGCCCCGCACCCGAGGTGCACGAGGTGCCCGGAGCCCCCGGGCCCCCCGCCGGCGACGGAGTGGCGGCGGCCCGTGCCGCCGTCCGCGCGGCCGTCCTCCCGCTCCTCGCCCGCGAGCCCTCGTTCCGGCCGGCCGCGCTCTGCGTGGGCGCCGCCGGACTGCGCGCCGTGCTGCGCGCCCACGACGGACGCGGACCGGGCAGCGCGCTGCCGGCCGCCGCCGTCGACCGTTTCGGCGACCCCGGCCGGCTGCCCTCGGCCCTCACCCGGGACGGCAACCCGGCGCGCACCGCCGCGTCCTTCGCCCCGGACGTGGCGCGCGCGGCCGCCGCGGGTGGCGCCGCCGCCTCAGAGATCGTCCGGGACGCCGCCACCGCGCTCGGCGAGGCGGTCCTGGCCGCCGCCCGCCGCATCGGCGGCGACACCCACCGGGTCACCGTCACCGGCGGGCTCGCCGCACTGGGCGAACCGCTCCTCGGCCCGCTGCGGGCGGCGCTCGCCGGCGCCCCGCGCCCCCTGCGCCTGCGGCCCCCGCTCGGGGACCTGCTGGACGGCGCGCGCCTGCTGGCGCCGGACGCCCCGGCACCGCACGAACCCCAGGTCGCCCGCGTACGGCGGACGACGCCCCTGCCCACTGTCCCCACCCCGCCGGCGGCCCCGCCGGCCGCTGACTAGGAGTGAGCGTGCGCCAACTCGACCTCGTGGTGGTCGTCGTCTACCTGGTGGCGATCGCCGTGATCGGACTGCGCCTGGCCGGACGGCAGAAGACCGCCAAGGACTACTTCGTCGGCGAGGGCCACATGCCCTGGTGGACGGTCTCCTTCTCCGTGGTGGCCACCGAGACCAGCGTGCTCACCGTCATCAGCGTGCCCGGCGGCGCCTACAGCGGGCAGGGCTTCGGCAACGTCGAACTGGCCCTCGGTTACGTGATCGGCCGCGTCGTCGTGGCCACCGTGCTGATCCCCCTCTACAAGCGCGGCGGCTTCGTCAGCGCCTACCAGTACCTGGGAGACAGATTCGGGCTGAGGCTCCAGGGGCTCGCCTCGGTGACCTTCGTCTTCACCCGGCTCCTCGCCGAGGGCGTCCGGCTCTTCGCCTCCGCCATCCCGATCAAGCTGCTGCTCGACGAGTTCGGCGTGCACGCGGGCTACCGGGTCATCATCGTCGTGCTCACCGCGATCACCGTCGTCTACACCTACCTCGGCGGCATCAAGGCGGTCATCTGGACCGACGCGATCCAGATGGGGCTGTACCTGGGCGGCGCGATCCTCGCTATCGCCGTGCTGTCCGGCCACGTCGGCGGCCACGGCTTCTCCCGCGCTCTGCACGCGGGCCAGTTCCGTCTCTTCGACACCGACTTGGGTCTGGCGCACATCCTGACCAGCCCGTTCGCCCTGCCCACGGCGATCATCGGCGGCGCCATCTTCGCCATGGCGAGCCACGGCTCCGACCAGCTGATCGTCCAGCGCATCCTCGCGACCCGCTCGCTGCGCGACGGCCAGAAGGCCATGATCGCCTCCGGTGTCTTCGTCACGCTCCAGTTCGCCGCCTTCTCCCTCGTCGGCGCCCTGCTGTGGTCCTACAACGAGGGCAGGAGCTTCAAGGACCTCGGTCTGAGCAGCTCCGACAACCTGTACCCGAACTTCATCCTGCACGGCCTGCCCGTGGTGGTCTCCGGCCTGCTCGTGGCCGGCATCCTCGGCGCCGCGATGGGCTCGCTGTCCTCGGCGCTGAACTCCATGTCGAACTCGACGGTCGCCGACATCATCCACAGCTTCTTCCGCGCCACGCCCTCCGAGGACTTCCTGCTCAGGCTCGCCCGGGTGATGACGCTGGTGTGGGCGGTGCTGATGGCGGTCTTCGCCTGCGCCTTCAGCACCAGCACCGGCAACGTCTACCTCACCGGCCTCACCATCGCGGGCTACACGTACGGCGCGCTGCTCGGCGCGTTCCTGCTCGGCCGGATCGTCCGGCGCGCCAACGAGACCGACTCCGTCGTGGCGTTCCTGGTGACGGTCGCCGTGATGACGTACATCGTGCGCGACGTCAAGATCGACGTCAGCGTGGCCGGCGCCACCGTGCCCACGGCGATCGCCGCCCAGTGGCTGGTGCCGATCGGCGTGGTGGTCACCCTGGCCGTCGGAGGCCTGATGAGCCTGTTCCACCGCGCCCCCGCGCCTGCCGAGGTGACCGACGGCGGTGAACCGGGCCCCGACCGCCTCGCGACGGCAGCCGGCCGCGACTGACCGTGCGATCGCCCCACCCGGTGCGGGGGCGCCCGCCCGGCCCCGCACCGGCCCCGCCCGACACTCTCCGGAGAGACGCCATGCAGCAGCCGCAACCGACCCCGTCCACGCGGCGGATCCTGTGCCGGGAGGCGCCGTGCGTGTGATCGGCCTGATGTCGGGCACCTCCTACGACGCCATCGAGGCGGCCGCCGCGGACCTGACGCTGGACGGCACCACCCTGCTCCTGCGGCCCCTCGGACACCTCTCCGTCCCCTACCCGGACGACCTGAGGGACCTGATCGCCGTCACCCTGCCGCCGGCCGCCACCACCCTGGAGGCCGTGTGCGCCCTGGACACCGGCATCGGGCAGGCCTTCGCCGGCGCCGCCGGACGCGCCCTGCGCGAGCTGTGCGGCGGCACCGCCGATCTCGTCGTCTCGCACGGCCAGACCATGTACCACTGGGTGCGGGACGGCACCGTGCGCGGCACGCTGCAGCTCGGCCGGCCCGCGTGGATCGCCGAGGCCACCGGCCTGCCGGTGGTATCCGACTTGCGCAGCGCGGACGTCGCGGCGGGCGGGCAGGGCGCACCGCTGGTCGGCCTGACCGACACCCTGCTGCTGCGCGACCTGCCCGGCACGCCCGCGGCGCTGAACCTCGGCGGCATCGCCAACGTCACCGTCCTCGCTCCCGGCGCGGAGCCGCTGGCGTTCGACACGGGCCCCGCCAACGCCCTGCTGGACGCGGCCGTACGGCACTTCACCGGCGGCGCCTGCGCCTACGACGAGGACGGGCGCCGCGCCGCCGCCGGCCGGACCAGCCCCGAACTGCTGCGCGTGCTGCTGGACGACCCCTACTACCGCCGGCCGGCCCCGAAGAGCACGGGCAAGGAGCACTTCCACCTGCCCTACCTCCGGCGGGCGCTCGACGCGGCGCCCACGGCCGCCCCCGACGACGTGCTGGCCACCCTGACCCGGCTGACCGCCGTCACCGTGGCCGACGCCTGCCGCGCCCACGCGGTCACCGAACTCGTCGTCTCCGGCGGCGGCGCCCGCAATCCGGTGCTGATGCGCATGATCGCCGAGGAGCTGCCCGGCGTCCCGCTGCGCCCCAGCGACGACCTGGGCCTGCCCTCCGCCGCGAAGGAGGCCCTGGCCTTCGCGGTCCTGGGATTCCTCACGGTCCACGGTCTGCCGGGCGTCCTGCCCTCGGCCACCGGTGCCCGCCGGGCGGCGGTCCTCGGCAGCATCACCCCCGGCTCGTCGCCGCTGCGCCCGCCCGAACCCGCCGCACGGCCGCCACGCCTGCTGCGCGTCCTGCGCTGACCTCCCACCCCGGTGCCGAGGACCCATGAGCCCTTTCGCCGCCCCGTCTCCCGGCCGTCCCCCGGGCCGACGTCCCTCTACCCGACCACCGCCCGGTCCGGCCCCCGACGCGGCCGAACGCCGCCGCCCGAACGGGGCGTCGGCCGCCGCGGGGCCACGGTCTCCGGACGGGGCGGGAGCCCGCAGACGCGTCCGGCCGACGTGCCGGCGTGACGAGGCGCCGACGTGCCGGTCGCCCGGTGTGGCGGTGGTTCCCGCTCTCCGGTCGGCCCCTGCCGTGAGGGGGCGTTCACTATAGTGAGCCACCGGTCCCGCGACGGTCCTGACCCTTCCAGGGGGTGCGTGCACGGTGCTGCAAGTGGACTTCTCAGAAGGGTCGTTGACCCGATTACGGGTCGCTCGCGGAGCGGACCCGCTGTGGGACGCCGTCCTCAGCCTGCACCTGCTGCAGAACAGGCAGGAGTCACTGGCGTACGACGGGTGGCGGCGGGAGGTGCGTGCGGCCCTGCTCCGCGAGGGACTCGCCGACGACGTCCGGGCGTTGATGCCGCTGTGCCCGGCCTCGGGGTACTTCCCCGACTTCCTCACGCCCAGCACCGGCGAGGCGAGTCTGGAGCACGGCGTGGACCGGGTGATGTCCACGCCCCGGCGCAGGCTCGTCACCGAACTCACCCTGCTGTGCGCGGACCTGCGGGGCCCGGTGCCGCGCAGCGTGCGCTGGGTGGCCACCGGGGACCCGGCCGCCCTGCGCTGGCTGGGCAGCACCCTGCGGCGGTACCACGCCGTGGCCGTGTCGCCCTACCTGGACGCGATCGGGGCACGCGTCGCGGAGGACCGGGCCCGGCGTGCCGAGGCGGCGCTCGGTGGCGGCGCCGAGGGGCTGCTCGCCAGCTACACCGAACTCCCCGGCTGGCAGTGGCACGGCGGGCGCCTCGCGGTTCCGTACCCGGAGGCCCGGCTGATGCGGCTGCGCGGTCGCACGCTCACCGTGGTGCCGGGGTTCTTCTGCGTACGGGCTCCGCTGACGCTGGTGAACGAGACGCTGCCGCCGGTCCTGGTGTACCCGACGCCCCCGGACCCCGGCTGGCTGCCGCGGCTGCGCGCCGGGGCGGGCAGGCCGTCCGTGGCGCAGCTGATCGGCACCTCGCGTGCGCAGGTCCTGGAACTGCTCCGGACCCCGATGACGACGACGGCGCTGGCGGCGGCGCTGCGCCTCGCGCCGTCGACCGCGAGCCGGCACGCGACGGTGCTGCGGGAGGCGGGGCTCGTGGTGACCCGCAGGGAGGGCAACCGGGTGCTGCACCGGCGGACCGCCCTGGGACGGGCGCTGCTGGAGGGAACGGGTCCCGGGCCGGGTGCGGCCCCCGCCCCGGCAACGCCGTTCGAGACGGTGACCGCACCCCACGGCGCGTCGCCGGACGCACCGTAGGGGGCGGGCGGATGCGAGGCATCCGCCCGCCGCGACCGGCTCAGCAGGTCGGCACGCCCGGGAGCCAGGCGTCGGGGACGTCGATGAAGATGTTGGAGATGTAGCCGCCGTAGTCGGGCAGGTAGGACCAGGCGTCGTTGCTGTAGCCGTCGTAGTTGACGAGCTGGCCGTGGACCTGGCACTTGACGCGCACCGTGGTCGGGCCGGGCAGGGTGGCCACACGGGCGGACGTGGTGGTCGCCTGCTGACGGATGCTCACGTCCGTCCCCCAGGTCGGGAAGGACTTGGTGTCGCCGCCGCCGTCGGTCCACAGGTAGGTGACGGTCACGTAACCGTTGTTGTTGAGGCCGATGTTGTAGAAGGTGCCGTCGGCCAGGTCGATGCCGGCCGGGTTGGCGACCTGGCGACCGAACTCGTCCCGTCCGCCGTTGTACCCGTTCTGGTAGGCGGCCTGCGCTTCGGGCACTCCCCGGGCGAGGTCCTTCCACTGCTCCCGCTGCGTGGAGGGGTTCCAGTAGTCGTCGTGCGTGTTCCAGGGGCCCACGTCCCAGACGGGCGCGGTCTCGCAGCGCGCCGGCCCGCACACCTGCACCGAGTACTGGCCGCTGCCGTTGGGCGACAGGGCACGCCGCGAGGGCAGGGCCACGAAGTGGTCGTTGCTGCGTATGACATGGCCGTTGGCGGTCGTGCCGCCGACGAGCCCCTCGCGGGTGGCGAAGACACGGGCCGAGAAGGCCGAGGCCGCCGCCAGCGGCCGGGCGGCGGCGGTTCCCCCGTCGTCCGCGCTCAGCGTCAGTTCCTCCACGGCCGGTGTGGTGCCGTCCTGGGCGCTCCACAGGGTCAGCCGGGCCTGTACGTCCTCCACGGGCCGGGGCAGTTCGGCGGGAGCGCCCGCCGTCGCCTGCCGCCACTCCGTCCAGGTGCCGTCGGCGGCCCGGCCGCGCACGTCCACCGCCACGCTCGTCCCGCCGGGCACCGCGGCGTCGAGGTCCACGGTGACCCGGTTCACCGGCCGGCTCACGTGGTGCGACTCCAGCACGGCCGACGCGTAACCGCGGTCCTGGCCCAGCGACGCCGGGCTGAGCGAACCGTCGCGTACGCGCAACGCGCCGTCGCCGTAGCGGACGTTGACGTCGTCCGAGCCGGGGTGGGACAGGTCGGCCCGCCAGGAGACCACGCCGGTGGCGGCGTGCGGCGCGTCCGCGGCGTCGGCGGCCGGGGCCGTGCCGAGCGCCGTACCGGCCAGGGCGAGGAGGCCGAGGGTGCCGCGGAGCAGGAGGGATCTGCCGCGCGGGGCGGGCCTCTTGTGGGGGGACAGGTGGTTCAGCATGTGGGTACTCCCGGGAGCCAGGCGTCGGGGACGTCGATGAAGATGTTGGAGATGTAGCCGCCGTAGTCGGGCAGGTAGGACCAGGCGTCGTTGCTGTGGCCGTCGTAGGTGACGAGCTGGCCGTGGACCTGGCACTTGACGCGCACCGTGGTCGGGCCGGGCAGGGTGGCGACGCGGGTGGACGTGGTGGTCGCCTGCTGACGGATGCTCACGTCCGTCCCCCAGGTCGGGAACGGCGTGGTGGTGCCGCCGTCCTCCCCGCGGACGAGGCTCATGTAGTACGACCAGTCCCAGTACGGGCCGGGGTCGGTGTGGTCGTTGCCGGGCACCTCGCTGTGGCCGACGATGTGCGTACGGTCCTTGGGGATGCCGTACTTGTCGGTGAGGTACCGGGTCAGCGCGGCCGAGGACCGGTACATGCTGTCGGTGAACCAGAACGGCGTGCTGATGTAGCCCTCGTGCTCGATGCCCACGGAGTAGGCGTTGGCCGAGCGGGCGTGCCAGGCGGTGTCGCGTTCCCGCACCGTCTGGGTGACCTGGCCGTCGGAGGAGCGGACCACGTAGTGCGCGCTGACCTCCGCCGCCGGGTCCTTGAACCAGTTGATGGTGCCGGCGTAGGAGCCCTGCGTGACGTGCACGACCACCGTGGTGATGGCCGAGCTGCGGCCGGTTGCGTAGTTGCCGGCGTAGGCCGGTGACCACAGGGCCGACGGATAGTCGGCGGCGGCGGCGAGTTCCTCCGGTGCGGCCTCGGCGTACTTCCCGCGCCGGGGGTCCACCCGGTGCGGGGCGACGCGGACCTCCTCGCCGCCGGACACGTGGGCGCGGACGCCCTGTTCGAGGACGTCGTAGACCGCGTCCGCGTACAGGCGGCCCGCCGTGTCGCTGCCGGGCGCGCCGTAGCGGGCGGCGACCTGGTACCAGTCGTCGAGCCGGTGCCGGCCGGCGGCGCGGAGGCCCGACTCGTCGGCCATGGCGCGCAGGACGGCGGCCCCGCCGCGGATGTTCGCCGCGGGGTCGTGCTTCAGCCGGGTGGCCGTGGCGGTGGTGAGCCGGGCGGCCTGTTCGAGCGTGTGCCGGGTGGGATTGCTGACCAGGTGCATCATCCCGAAGCCGTTGTCCTGGCTGGGCAGTCCGTGGTGGTCGTCGAGGCGCGTCTCGGCGTAGGCGACGGCCACCAGCAGATCGCGGGGTACGTCGTAGGCGGACGCCGCCCGCGCGAAGGCTTCGTTGAGGGAGGTCGCGGCCGGCGTGGCCGGCGGGGAGGGGGCCGCCGCGGTGGCCGGCTGAGCGGTCAGGGCGAGGCCGGTGGCCAGGGCCAGCCCGAGGAGGGCGGCCCGCAGGCGTCTGAGGGGAGGTCCGGGGGGCATGTGGGGGCTGCTCCGTTTCTCGGGTGAGGGGTGGGACGGCATCGCGGGGAGCCGTCGTCGGACATCTGAGGGAAGGCCGCCGCGGTGTGCGGCCCGGTGCCGGGAGGGGAGGTCCCGGCGACGGGCCCTGTGCTCGTGCCCGGGCAGGGGTGCGGCGGGGCAGTGGCCAGGGCGCTCGTCAGCACACGGGGACGCCGGGCAGACGGTCTCCGGGGGTGTCGACGTAGACGTTCGTCAGATAGCCGCCGTACTGGGGGAGATGGGCCCACCAGTCGCTGGCGCGGGTGGCGTCCGTGATCCGCTGTCCCTGCTTCTGACAGGTGACCAGGACCTCCACGCCGGCCGGCAGCGTCGTGACGACGGCCGAGCCGGTCGTGGCGCCGGCGCGGACGCGCACTCCCGAGCCGAGAGTGGCGAAGCGGACTCCGGAGGGGCGCTGGGCGCCGGGCACGTCGAGCGAGTCGACCAGGCGGGTGAGCCGGGAGTACGCGGTTCCGTACGGCGTGCCGTCGGGGTGCAGGGTGAGCACGGCCACGATGGACCGGTCGTCCGCGCCGACGGTGCCGGTGGAGTGCAGGGCCTCACTGACCAGATCGACTCCGCCGGTGGCGGCGACGGTGGCGCGGCCGGTGGCGGCCCCGGGCGGCCGGGCGCCGTGGGCGGAGTCCGCGCCGGCCGGGGTGGCAACGGGCGCCGGTGTGCCCGCGTCCGCGGTGCAGCCGCCGGAGGTGAAGCCGGACCACCCCTGCTTGACCGCCCAGGGGCCGGTGAACGCCGACGGGATGCCGAAGTACTGGTCGTAGCCGTCGTTGGCGCACCGGGTCGAGCGGTGCAGAGCCCCCATGACGAGGTCCCGTACGGGGGCGGGAGCACGGTCGAGGACGTAGCGGTAGATCCGCACGGTGTCCGACGCGGTGACGGCGGTGTACCCCCAGAAGCCGGGGTGGCTGGCGGGCGGGGGAGCGGTGCCGGTCAGTCCCAGCCGGGCGGCCATCCGTTCGACGATCCGGCTGCCGCCCCGCTGCGACCAGTAGTGGCTCGCCTCGCCGTCGTCACTGCTGCGCAGCATGGCCTCCAGACGGGCCCGGTCCTCGGCCGGGACCTGGTAGCCGGGCCCGAGGTCCCACAGGACGTCGAGGGCCAGGAGCAGCTTCACGACCGACGCCGACCGGAACTGCCGGTCCTCGTCGAGCAGTTCGGTGAACCGGCCGGTGGAGCGGTCGAAGACGGCGACGCCGGCGGTGACGCCCGCGGGGACGTCCGGGCCCGGCGACGGCCGGGGCGAGGCGGCCAGGGCCGGCACCGCCATCAGCGCGCCCAGCACGCCCAGGGCGACGGCGAGGGTCACGAGTCGGCCGGCGCCGTGCCGGACACGGCGCCGGGAGCGGTGGGACGGCCGTACCGACTGCCGGTCGGCGGAAGGGCCGGACGCCGCGGGGGAACGCCCGGGTCGCGGGTCGCGGCCGGCCGTGACCGCCGCCGGCCGACCCTCCGGGTGTCCCGGGACCTGCTGTCGCGTGCGCGCTGAGTCCCGGTGTTCCGGGCGTGCCTGCTGCATCGTTGCCCACTCCGTCCGCCGTGCCAACGAGACCCGCAGTGGCGCGAGTCGACCGCACCCCGGTCACGCATGGTGGCCCGTTGGACTTGTCATGGGCAAGACATTGCGTTCTGAACGAAAGGCACCGCCCGCTTCTTGTGCCGCACCAGCCCCGTCCCTACCTTGTGCCCCGGCCCGCCGTCCGCCCGGACGCCGGCGTCCCCAGCTGCTTTCCCCACGAAGGAGCGATGCGCGATGCCCCTCAGACGCCTCTGGACCCCAGCGGTGACCGCCCTGATCGCACTGGCCGGCCTGCTGCTCCTCCCGGTGCAGTCGGCTGGCGCCGCCACCACCGGGACCACGGTGGCGGCGGCGCCGAACTTCAAGGCCCCCTACCCGTGCGGCCAGAAGTGGACCTACAGCCACCACTCGGCCGAGGTGCGCCGCGCGCTGGACTTCGTCCGCGCCGACGGCGGCACCACCAACGGCACCCCGGTCCTCGCCTCCGCCGCCGGCACCGCCTACCGGTACTACCAGGCGAGCGGCGCGGGCAACTACATAGCCATCGAGCACGGCGGCGGCTGGCGCACCTACTACTTCCACCTGTCCGCCTACAGCGTTCCCGACGGCGCGCACGTCGAGCAGGGCCAGCAGATCGGGACCACCGGAAGCACCGGCAACTCCACCGGCCCGCACATCCACTACGAACAGCTCTACAACGGCGTCGGTCAGGACATCGTCATCAACGGTGTCGCGCTGGCCTACCCCGGCAGCTACAACCAGTACTTCCTGAGCAGCGACAACGGCTGCGGCGGCGCGGGCGTGCCGTTCATGACCTGGGGCAGCGGCGTGCGGGTGCGCAGCGACGCCTACCTCAGCGCGCCGGTGGTCACCACGCTCGGCGGACCCACGAGCGTCCGGGTCCTGTGCCAGAAGCAGGGCGACACCGTGAACGCGGAGGGCTACACCAACAACTGGTGGAGCAAGCTGCGCGACCAGAACGGCTTCATCAGCAACATCTACATCGACAACCCCGCGGCACAGCTCCCCGGCGTCCCCCTCTGCTGACCCGGCCGCGGTGAACCGGCCGGCCCGGACACATCCGGGCCGGCCGACCCGCGCGCGGCCGGGCCCGAGCGGTCGCCGGCGGTGCTTCCGGGCGGGGGTGACGACGCGTCAATCGTCTTGCCCGCTCTCCGGCGGACGGGCCGCCCCGCCGGCAGGCCACGGGTCAGCCCGCGATCGAGTCCAGCTGCTCCGCAGCCGGGCGCAGGGCCCACAGATCACCGCCGGGCGGCGCCTGCAGCTTCGGCTCGGCCGCCTCGGCCGCCGTGTCCCCCGCGTCAGCCGCCGCGTGCACCACGTCGGTCGCCGCGTACCGGTGGAACTCCAGCTCGGGGTGCGGCCAGGCGGAGGCGCCGGTGGCGGCCGGCAGCAGGTAGCCGACCGCCCTGAACAGGCTCTGCCCGTCCGGCCCCCGGTAGGCCCACAGGTTCACGCCCACGTGCCTGCCGATCGCGGCGAGCCGGGTGTAGGCGACCAGGTCGAAGGTCGAGTAGTGCCAGCTGCGGGTGCGCGCCAGTTCCTGCGGCTGACCGCCGTCGCCGGCGATCTGCGGCTCGATGGGCCGGGCGCGGGCGTCGAGCACCGTACGCCGGGCCAGGTCCCGGTCGCCGGTGTCGGCGCGGTGCTGGGCCACCAGTAGGGGGCCTCGCTCAGGTGGTCGTGCACGTCGCCGCCCGGCGCCGGCCTCGGCTTGTCGGCGACCGTCCAGGGGCCCTGGTCCAGCCAGGCGTCGGCCCGGGTGGTCAGCTGCTTGACCGAACGCCGCAGCCGGGGGTCGCCGTGGTCCAGGCGCAGCCTGGTCTGCCGCAGCCGGGCACCGTCCAGGACGGCGGTGTCGGGGACCTTCGGGGCCGTGTGTGCGGAGGCGGAGGGGACGAGTACGGCGGCGAAGGTCGCCGCCGCGGCCACGAGGACGGCCACACGGGGTCTTCCACTCATCAAGCGCTCCGATCAAGCCATTAGTCCATGTCGATGAACAGAGTTCACGATGGGGACCGTGGGGGCCTAGAGCCGCCGAGCGCCCAGAGTCGACCCTGTGCCCGGAGACGTGCGGTGCGGGTGGACGCCTCATCCACAGTGGAGGTCCAGCCGGTCGAACCCGGTTCAGCCGGCACCCCACGGCCGGCACCCCACGGTGGGCGCCGGGCCGCGGGCCGGGCCGCGGGTGCTCCGACGCGCCTGCGGGACGCACGAGATGCCGCGCCCGTCCGGCGTGGCCATCATGGTCAGCCAGGCTCCGTCCGGCCGTCAGCGCTGCCGGACGGCAGGGAAGGGTGATGACCATGGAGCTGTTCCCGCCGGTCCCGCTCGCCGAGTGGCGCGACACCAAAGAGACGGTCCACCGCTTCGCGCAAGTCGTCGGCAAGGTGCGACTCGCCGCCAGCGCCCGGCGCAACCACTGGTGGAACGTCCCCTTCCACCTCACCGGGCGGGGCATCACCACCCGCCCGACGGGACTGGCCGACGGACATCCGATCTTCACGATCGACTTCGACTTCGTCGCGCACCAGCTGCTCGTCTCGAGCCTGGACGGCCGGCAGATGTCCCTGCCCCTGACCGGCCAGTCCGTGGCGTCCTTCCACGACGCGGTCATGCGCGCGCTCGCCGCGCTGGGCGTCCGGGCGCACATCGACCTGGACCGGCCCTTCGACCTGCCCGACTCCGGCCGGCCGTTCGCCGAGGACACCGAGCACGCGACCTATGATCCGGCGCAGGCGGGCCGCTACTGGCGGGTCCTCAGCCAGGTGGCGTCCGTACTGGAGGAGTTCGCCGCGGGCTATGCGGGGAAGGTCAGCCCAGTCCACCACTTCTGGCACACCTTCGACATCGCCCACAGCCGGTTCTCCGGACGGCGCGTCGAGCAGCCCGAGGAGATCGACCCGGTCACCCGGGAGGCCTACTCCTGGGAGGTGATCAGCTCCGGTTTCTGGTTCGGGGACGACACCTTCCCCGAGCCCGCGTTCTACTCCTACACCGCTCCGGAGCCCGCCGGGCTGGCCGAGGAGCCGCTCCGGCCGGCGGCGGCGCACTGGGCCGCCCGGCGCGGCAGCCATCTGGCCGTACTGCCGTACGAGGAGGCCCGTGCCGAGACCGACCCGCGTGCCGCCGTGCTCGCCTTCTACGACAGCGCGTACCGGGCCGGTGCCGGGCGCGCCGGATGGGACATCGAGTCGCTGGCCTCCCCCGGCGGGGTGACGGACCCGCAGTTGCGTCCGCGCCGCCCCGATGCGGCGCCCGGCTGAGACCGCGGCGGCAGAGGCGGGGCCCACGCCGCTGCGGCCACCCGGGCGCTGCCCCTGACCACGTGTCCGGTGACGGTGGACGCCGGCCGGATCACACGGCGGAGGAGGCGACCGCGGCGTGCTCGCCGTCGGCGGAGGCGTGCTCGCCGTCGTCCAGGGAGATGTCCTTGGTCTCCTTGCCGAGGAGCAGCGCGGTCAGCGTCAGCGCCGCCATGGCGGAGAGGTAGACGCCCACCAGCCACGGCGAGCCGTCGCCGGCCTGCCACAGCGCCACCGCGATGAACGGGGCGACGGCCGCGCCGAGGATCGAGCTGACGTTGTAGGAGATGCCGGACCCGGTGTAGCGCACGCTCGTCGGGAACAGCTCGGGCAGCAGCGCGCCCATCGGGCCGAACGTCATGCCCATCAGCGCGAAGCCGAGCACGAGCCACAGCACCACGCCGAGGGTGCCCAGACCGATCAGGGGCACCCAGACCAGTCCGAAGACCAGGATGGCGGCGGTGATCCAGACCAGGGTGGTGCGCCGTCCGTACTTGTCGGCGAGTGGCCCGGAGATGAGGGTGAACGCGGCGAAGAACAGCACGCCGAAGATCAGCATGAGGACGAAGGTGGTGTAGCTGTATCCCAGGCCGGGCACGGCGGCGTCCTTGGCGGTGCGTCCGTAGCTCAGCGAGAACGTGGTCATCAGGTAGAAGAGCACGTACGTCGCCAGCATGATGAACGTGCCGAGGATCAGCTGCCTCCAGTGGCCGCGGACCACGGTCGCCAGCGGCAGCTTCTGCACCTTCCCCGCTTCGCGGGTCTTGGAGAAGACCTCGGACTCGACGAGCCGCGACCGCACCCACAGGCCGATGGCGACCATCACGGCGGAGAACAGGAACGGGATGCGCCAGCCCCAGCTGACGAAGGCGTCGGAGGGCTGCGTGGGGTCGGCGCCCGCCGTGGACGGCAGCACCGCCCCGATGATCAGGAACAGGCCGTTGCCGATGATGAAGCCGAGCGGGGCGCCCAGCTGGGGGAACGTGCCGTAGAGGGCGCGCTTGCCGTTGGGAGCGTTCTCCGTCGCGACCAGCGCGGCACCGCTCCACTCGCCGCCGAGGGCGAAGCCCTGCGCGAGCCGCATCAGCACGAGCAGTGCGGTGGCGATCCAGCCGGCCTGCACGTAGGTGGGCAGAACACCGATGAGGAACGTGGCGATGCCCATGGTCAGCAGCGAGACCACCAGCGTCCGCTTGCGGCCCAGCCGGTCGCCGAGGTGTCCGAAGAAGACGGCCCCGATCGGGCGGGCGACCATCGCGGCGCCGAAGACCGCGAACGACGACAGCAGCGCCGTGGTCGGGTCACCACCGGGGAAGAAGAGGGAGGGGAAGACCAGCACCGCGGCGGTCGCGTAGATGTAGAAGTCGTAGAACTCGATCGTCGTGCCGATGAGGCTGGCGATGAGGACGCGGGAGCGCGGATTGACGGGTGTCTGGGCTGAGCCGGTGGCTTGTGCGGGCATTGCTCGGTCTTTCGCGCGAGGTGGAATCGGTCGCCGAGGGCCCGGACCTCCGCATACGTCCCCCTCGCCGAAAGACCGTGCGAACCGTACGGGCAGGGCAACGATCGCAGGCGTCTTACTTTCCGAAAAGCGCCGACCACATGGTGAGACGTCCGGTGGTCGCCCCGGGGTACCCCTCAGCCGACCGCTCGCCCCGGTCGCCGGCCGGATCCCGGCGGCCGGACGGGGACCGGGGTCCGACCGGCCACGACGCCGGATCACGGGGCCTGCCCGAGACACGTGTGGACACGCTCGGGGGCGCGGGCACCGGTGCGTCCGACGAACCGGCGAGCCGGAATCGAGATGCAGCTGGATGGCCAAAACGCCGATGTTCGTCACCGGTGGGACCGAGGCGCGAGCGCGTCGAGGACCCGGCCCACGTACGCGCTGCTACCCAGGAGCCGGCGCGGTGGCCGCAGTGGGGGAGCATCCGCCGGTGCGGGCCGGGGGCCGGCCCGCACCGGCCCTACCGGCCGAGTCCGGCCGGATCACGCCGGGCGCCGGGCGGTGACGGAGACCAGCGGGGGGTGGTGAGCTCCAGCAGGTGACCGGGTCGAACGCGCCGCTCCTTGCCGGGTGCCGGTCCGGGCCGGTGGGCTCAGCAGCTCAGCCGGGCGTCCGCCCAGTCGGCGTGGTCGGAGTCGGTGCCGTCGCCGCCGTCCGTGACGACGAGCCGGACGGTCCGGGCGCCCGTCACGTCCGCCCTGAGCGGCTGGGCGGGCATCGCATTGGTCAGCACACCGGTCGAGGCGGCCTTCGTGTCGTCCGCCCAGATCTCGAAGACGACGGTGCCCCTGGAGCCCTTCTCGTCGTCGACGCCGACGTCCGCGGTGACCGTCGTGCAGGCCCGGCCGGTGTAGTACTCCACGGCGCTCTCCGCGTGCACACCGAGCCCCTTGCCGTACACCGTCCCGCCTACGGTGATGGGGTGACCGTCGCCGGCGGCGCTCTCCCCGTTGCTGGTGTCGCGCTCGACGGGTCCGTAGCCGTTGGTGGCCGACAGCCACGGCAGGTCACCGAGCGCGGAGGTGCCCTCGGGCGGCGCCGGCACCACGGACGCCGTCAGCGGCAGGACCTGGGTGACGCGCTCTCCGGCCGGTGAGCGGTACCGCGCCCGCAGCGTCAGGTCGTACGATCCCGCCGGAGTCCCGGAGGGTGCCGTGAGCGACCATGTGGTGCGCAGGGACCGGTCGGTCGGCAGCGCGTCCACGCCCGTCGGCGACGCCGGTTCCACGCTCCAGCCGCCGGGGCCGCGCAGTGTGACGGACACCCCCAGGGCCGGGGTACGGCCCAGGCCGGTCACGGTGGTGGTGAGCCTGCCCCGGGTGCCGGCCTCGACCAGCGGGCTGCTCCGCAGGCCGAGCTCGACGGCGGGCGGGTGGGAGGCCCACCTGCCGTCGGCGGCGACGCGCAGGAGGACGGTGCCGTGCGCCGGTACCGTCGCCGCGATCGTGCCCGCGGTGTTGTAGCTGCGGTGCTGCCACAGATCGCGCAACGTGTAGGCGGCGGCCCCGGGCAGGCCCACGGCCGCGGCGGTCGTGGCGATCCGCTGCGCCTGGCCGGACTCGTTGAACAGGGCCACCGCCCGGCTGCCGTCCCTCATCTGCTTGGCGACGACCCAGCGTCCGTCCTCGGAGGTGACGACGGTGCCCTGCTTGCCCAGCGGATCCTGGTCGACGGCGACGACCTCCTCGTTGCCCAGGATGTCGAAGGTGGCGTCGGACGCCTTGCGCAGGTCCGTGCCGATGAGCAGGGGAGCGGCCATGACCGCCCACATGGAGAAGTGCGAGCGGTACTCGGTGTCCGTCATGCCCCCGTTGCCGACCTCCAGCATGTCGGGATCGTTCCAGTGACCGGGGCCGGCGTACGGGGCGAGCGGCAGGTTCTTCTTCAGGATCGACAGCATCGAACCCCAGCTGTCGCTGATGTCCCCGGTGGTGCGCCACAGATGGCCGACGTCGGCCGCCCATTGCCAGGGCTTGTTCTCCCCCCATTCGCAGATGCTGTAGACGATGGCGCGGCCGGTCGCCTCGAGCGCGTCGCGCATGGTCGTGTAGCGCTGCTGGGCGTCCACGCCCTGGTTGTTGCAGTTGTCGTACTTGAGGTAGTCCACACCCCAGTCGGCGAACTGCCGTGCGTCGCTGTACTCGTGGCCCAGCGCGCCCGGGAAGCCGGCGCTGTTGCACGTCTTCGTGCCCGCGCTGCTGTAGATGCCGAGCTTGAGACCCTTGGCGTGCACATAGTCGGCGACGGCCTTGATGCCGTTGGGGAACCGGACCGGATCGGGCACCAGTTTTCCGTCGCCGTCCCGTTGCGGCAGTGCCCAGCAGTCGTCGAGGTTGACGTACTGGTAGCCGGCGTCCCTGAGGTGCTTGTCGACGAAGATGTCCGCGATGGCCTTGACCATGTCCTCGTCGAATTCGGCGCGGCAGTGCGTGGAGTTCCAGTTGTTGAAGCCCATGGGAGGGGTGAGGGCGAGGCCGTCGTCCAGTGAGGGCGCGGCGGTGCTCCCGGCGGAGGCCGCGGCTGCGGGCGCGGCCAGTCCCGCCGCCAGCAGCAGGCCGGCGACGAGGGGGCCGGCGATGTTCCGGGAGGTGGTGCGGGTGCGAGGGTGACGCATGGTTACGTTCCTCCGGACCAGCAGTAGGCGGGTACTGACGGCATGTACGCGTCAATGGTGCGCGATTATGGTAGGAGCTGTTGGACTTTGATGGAAGGGGAACGGTGCAGGATCGCTCCCGCGTCCCCCGCTCACGTGGTGATCGCCCCCGTCCCCGCGGGCTGCTGATCCCAGGCCGATCGGGGTTCTGGACGTGGTTCCCCCTGGTCTGGTCAGTCGCGAGCCGAGCCCAGCCGAGCCCAGCCGAGCCCAGCCGAGCGGGCCGTGCCGAGCGGGCCGTGCCGAGCGGGCCGAGCGGAGCGGTACCGACCCGTGGCTGACGTCGCTTCTGGTTCGGCTGAAGCCGGACGCGTCGAGGTCGCGCTGCCTTGCGGGTGGTCCGGCCGGCGCGCAGCCAAACACCCGAAGGCGACGGCCGGCGCCGGGACGGGACCGGCCGGGATCGACGGCGATCGTGCCGGGCGCGGCGGCCGTTCGCCGCCCGTCGACCCGGTAGCGGTCCGGGCCTGCGGTCCGCCTGCGGCGGACGACGGGCCTCCGGGGCCGTTTCGCCTCAGATCTTCCAGGAGCGCAGCGCGTCGGCGACGGCGTACACGCCCACCCGGCTGTCCCGCACCTTCCGGACAAGGTCGGACAGGGCACCGTAGGGCGGGTCGATGCCCTCGCCGCACTGGTCCATGTACTGGGCGGCGACGAACGCGGCGAACAGGCTGTTGCGGTGCGGGAGGGGTTCGAGACGCACGATGGTGTGCAGAAGCGCGGCCGCGCGCCAGGCGGGATCCGGGTCGGACGCCTCGAGGGTGGGCATCCGCGTCTTGTGCCGCGCGACGGCCGCGACCAGCGCGGAGTAGTCGGTGACCGTCACGTCTTCGAGTCCGAGGGCGATCTCCTGGACATCCAGCAGCCAGGAGACGTCGATGCGCAGAGACATCAGGCGGCGACGGTCCCATCGCCACGCCGGGAAGGCGGCAGCTCCTCGGGGAACGCCTCGTCGAACTCCCCGCGCAGCCTGTCGGCCCACGCGGTGGCGCCGGCGACGAACCGCTTGCGGTGCATCTCCCGCACGCCGAGATCGTGGAGGTACTGCTTCAGGCTCTTGCCCTCGGCGGCGGCGGCCGCGCGGACGCCTTCCATTTCCTCGTCGGAGAAGGACACGTTCAGAGATGGCATGCGGCCGATGGTACCTAGTTGGTGCCATACCCGCCACACCCACCCTGCCTGCCCGGTCCGAGGGGGACGCGACGGGCGGCCCCCATGCCGTGTCCGTGCCGCGCGCGGAGACGTGACAGGCGGGGTGCGCTCAGAACACCCCGACCGGCGGCCCGTGGCGACGTCGTCGAGGGGCCGACCTCTCACAGGCCCGCGTGCTCCAGCAGCAGCCCCAGGTCCCCGTCCCTCACCCGGGTGACCCCCTGCGGGTGCCGGTTGGACAGGGCGTGCAGCGGGACGGGGTCGAGATGCAGCCGGCGGGTCGCCGCCGGGTTCAGCGTCGCCGTGACCCGCCACGGCTGGCGGGGGCTGCCGGCCACCTCGTACGGCTCCTCCTCGATCTCCGCGACCGCGGCGATCTCCCGCACTGGCGAGGCGAAGTAGATCCACAGGCGGTCACCGGGAGCCATGCGCCGCCACCTGGACAGGCACCACTCCCGGCGGGGCGCGGTCTCGGCGAGTCCCAGCATGCGGTCCTTGGCCAGGGCGCCGCCGTCCGGGTCGCCGTCCGTGGGTTTCACGATGAACAGCCAGTCCACGAAGAGGTCCTCCCGCTCGGATGTGCCCCGCGCCAGGTGCCTGTGCCCTGCTCGGCGCCGCTCTCGTGTGTGCTGCCCGGCACCGGACCCGGCATGCCCGGTGTCGGACATCCCGTGACGGGTACCGGGAGCCGACGGGGAGCCGCTCTCACCCGGAGGGAGAAGACGTGCTCTCGAACAAGTCCCGTCCCGTCATCACGGCAACGCTGCCCGTGGTGGCCGACCACATCCATGAGATCGCCCAGCGCTTGCGGGGCGAGGGCGGCGGCCCCGACGGCGAGATGTCGGCGCTGCTGCACGACTAAGGACTCAGCATGACCACCGATTCCGTTCTGGTCGCCGGCGCCGGAGGCGTCATCGGGCGCAGCGTGGTGGAGGGCTTCGCCCGCAAGGGCATCAAGGTCCGCGGCGTCAGCCGCCGTCCGCCACAGACCTCACCGGGCTGGGAACACCTGCCGGTCGACCTGCTGGACCCCTCGGCGGCGCGTGCAGGGCTGCGTCCCGCCGCCGACACCACGCGGCTCGTCTTCGCCGCCTACATCGAGCGCACCGACCTCGCCGAGCAGGTTGCCCTCAACGTCGCGCTGCTCGACAACACCCTCGGCGCCCTCGCCGCGGCCGGTGCCCCGCTCAAGCACGTCACCCTGTACCAGGGACAGAAGTACTACGGCTCCCACCTCGGTCCTTTCAAGACACCCGCGAAGGAGGACGACCCGCGCCTCATCGGCCCGAACTTCTACTACGACCAGGAAGACCTGCTGCGCTCCCGTGCCGGGGAGATGGGCTTCCGGTTCACCATCTTCCGCCCCGAAGCGGTCATGGGGTACGCCCAGGGCACCCCGATGAACCTCCTCATGGCGATCGCCGCGTATGTCGCCGTCACCAAGGAACTCGGACTGCCGCTGCGCTTTCCCGGGGCCCTGGAGGCGTACGACGGGATCCTCTACCAGATGTCGGACGCCCAGCTCCTCACCCGCGCGACCGACTGGGCCGCCACCGCGCCGACCGCCGCCGACGAGGCCTTCAACATCACCAACGGGGATGTCGTCCGCTGGAGCCACCTGTGGCGTGCGCTGGCCGCCCACTACGACATGCCCTTGGAGGAACCGAAGACGATCGTCCTCGGTCAGCACATGCCGGCGCAGGAACCCGTCTGGCGCCGGATCGTGCAGAAGCACGGTCTGGTGCCCACCCCGTACGCCGAGCTCGTCGACTGGCGGTTCGGCGACATGATCCTGAACTCGACGTGGGACAACGTCAGCTCGACCATCAAGCTCCGCAAGGCGGGATTCCAGGACTGCTACGACACCGAGGAGCGTCTCCTCGAACTGCTGGACGACCTCGGTCGGCGGCGCATCGTCCCGCCCGCCCGGGCATGACCTCACCATCCGAGCGGCGAACAGCGCGAAAGCGTCGGCTCCTCCGGCGACCAGGCTCTTCTGGCCGCCCTTCAGCGAGGCCGCGATCAGCAGGGCCTACCCGTGGCGCCGGGCTGCACGCTCCATGCCGCTGGTGATCCGGTCGGATACGGCGTCGCCGCGTCGTGGTCCGCCGCCTCGGCCCGGCGCGGACGGGCGCAGACGCCGGGACGGCGATCGCGTGCCCGCCCCGGATCCGCGGCACACCCGCCCCGCACCGGCGCGACCGGCCGCAGTCACCGACCGGCGGTGCTCTCCCGCACCAGAAGCCGGTGCCGGGCCGTCACCTCCCGCACGCCGGCACGTGTGCCCCGGTACCGGGGACCGTGGATCTGCTGGTCCAGCATCTGCACCGCCACCCGGGCGATCTCCTCCTTGTCGGGGGAGACGGTGGTGAGCGTCGGTGTGCTGTAGCGGCCGTCCTCGATGTCGTCGAACCCGGCGACGGCCACGTCCCCCGGTATGCGCAGGCCCCGGGCGAGCGCGGTGCGCTGAGCCCCGAGCGCCAGCAGGTCGTTGAAGCAGAAGACCGCCTGCGGCGGCTCCTGAAGTGCGAGCAGCTGTGCCATCAATCGCGCGCCGTCGGAGCGGTGGTAGGAGCCGGTCGGCGGGACGAGCGCCTCGTCGTAGGGCAGACCGGCCGCGGACAGGGCCTCCCGGTAGCCGGCGAGCCGCAGGTGAGCGGTGTTCGCGCTCGGGTGCACCTGCCGTCCGATGGCGGCGATACGGGTGTGGCCGAGCGACAGCAGGTGCTCGGTCACCTCTCTGGCCGCACGCTGGTTGTCGATGGCCACGTGGTGGGTGGATCCGTCGATGACCCGCTCGCCCAGCAGCACGAGCGCGGTGGTGTCGCTGCGCTCGGACAGCTCGTCACGCCCCACCGCGATCGGACTGAAGATCAGACCGTCGAGGACGGCTTCCGGACCGACGTGCTCGACCTGGTGCGGGAGCTCGGCGTCACCACCGTTCGCTATCCCGGCGGCAACTTCGTCTCCAACTACCGTTGATGGCGGGAGCGGTGATCGCCAGCCTGCCCGTCCTGCTGCTGTACGTCGTGGCCCAGCGCTGGGTGATCGAAGGCGTCTCCCGGTCGGGTCTGAAGGGCTGAACCTGCTGTTCCACGGGACCACCCCGGCGCGCCTCGACCCGCGCGCCGGGAACGGGCGGACCCCGGCCGGCCATCCCGCCGGCCGGCCCGTCCGGCCGCCGCCCGGGGCCCGCGGCCTAGCGGTAGAAGACGGCCACGCCTCCGTGGTGCGAGCAGGCGCCCTGGTGGTGGGCGGCGTAGGAGTAGCTGCCGTCGTTGCACAGAGCCGTGGCGCCGTTCCCGGCACTGCTGGATCCGCCCGAGCTGCCGGACCCGCTCGAGCCGCTGGCGCCGCCGCTGCCGGACCCTCCCGAGGAACTGGAGCCGCCTCCCGACGACCCGCCGGACGCGTCACCGCTGCTGCCGGAGCCCGTCGTGCCGGCCCTCGCGGTGACGGTCACCTTCACCTTGACCGTCCTGGTCGCCGTCACCGTGGGTGCGGGCGGAGGTGTCGCGGTCTCCGTCGCGGTCGCCGTCGCGGTGACCGTGGCGGTCGGCTGCACCTTGGCGGCCGCGGCCTGCGCGTCGTTCCCGTTCCCCTGGTCGCCTGCGCCGGCGCCGATCCCGAGGCAGAACGCCAGGCCCATCGCGGGCAGCACATAGCGCTTGCGGGCCCACTTCGGGGCGGCCCGGACAGAGGGCGTGGGCTGCGGCGGTATGGAGTACGGATTCGTCATGTGTCCCCCCAGGGCGTGGTGGCGGCGCCGACCGCAGCGCCGGCAGTGACATCGGTGTGCCGCGCAGGTGCAGCCCACTCGTGATCGGCCCCCTGAGCCGACGAGAGGCCCCGCACCGTGGCGCGAACGCGCCGGTCACAGTTCGCCCCGAAGAGTACACGGCACCTGCACCACCCACGCAATATCTTCACAACAGCCGTTCGCTGCAACGGGTTGAGGGCGCGTCGAGACCCGGGCGCCCGGAAGCGAACCGGCCACCGGTCCGCAGCTCAGCCACCTGAGCCTCCTGACCCGTGAAGCGGACGGGGCATGGCCGGACAGCCCGACCCCCGTCCCTCATCCCATCCCTGACGGACCGCCGACGGGCGACCTCACGGGTTGCCCGAGATCCTGCGGACGGCGGCGGCGAGGGCGGCGCCGACGGCCCGTGCCCCCGCCGCGTTGGGGTGCAGGGGGGCGGCCAGGTGCTCGGGGACCACGCCTTCGACGTAGCGGTCGTCCGGGGCGGCGCAACTGTCGTGTCCGACGCCCAGCGCGTAGCTGTCGACGAAGACGGCGCCGTGCTGTCCGGCGACCCGTCTCATCGCGGTGTTGAGGTGGTTGACCGTGCCCTGCAGGTAGGTGGCGTCCTGCTTCCAGAAGGGCTGTCGGGGATAACAGCCCCCGGCGCGCAGGTAGTTGCCGTAGCCGACGACGAAGACCCGGGCGTGCGGCGCCCGCCGGGCGATGTCGTCCAGCACCGTGCCCAGGGCGGGCGCCCAGGCGTCGATGCGGGCCTTCACCTTGTCCGCGCCGCCGGCGGTGTTCTTCTTCGCGCAGCTGGTGCCGTGCGGCTCGGGCAGAACGTTGACGCAGGCCAGGGCCTGGCTGAAGAGGCCGGTGTCGTTGCCGCCGATGGTGATGCTGACGATGTCGGTGGTGGGCGTGAGTGCCGCGTACTGGGCCGCTGTGCCGGGGCGCTGGGCGCTGCGCAGATGACCGACGGTGGCCGAGGAGCAGGTGACGTCGGTGAGGTGCGCGCCGAGGGCCGCGGCGGCGACGCGGGGATAGTCGGCCAGGGAACGCAGGCAGGCTCCGCCGGCCAGGTCGGCCGGCGGCACCATCGGCGCGGCCGCGTAGGAATCGCCCAGCGCGACATACCGCAACGGTGTGGCGGCGGACGCCGTCGTGGCCGGTGCCGTGGCCGACAGGGCACCGGGGGCCGTCCCCGACAGGGCACCGGAGACCACGGCGATGGCCAGGGCTGTACGCAGGGTTGCCTTCAAGGACGCCTCCATCCGGCACGTGCGGCGCGTGATGCTGGTCTTGCTCCGAGCATGGGGGAGCAGGCGGACCGCCGCACGGTGGTTCGCCTGCTCGGGGTGGTGTGGCCGGCTGCCGGTCTCAGCCGGCAGGCCGCGGTCTGCTCACCTGGCGGAGGTGCGGATGGCGGCGATGTCGAACTGCAGGCGCACCTTCTCGCTCACCATGGCTCCGCCCTGGGCCAGCCTGGCGTCGTAGGTCAGGCCCCAGTCGGAGCGGTTGATCGTGGTGGTGCCGTCGAAGCCGACACGCTCGTAACCGAACGGGTCGGTCACATGACCGATGTAGGTCAGTTCCAGGACAACGGGGCGGGTGACCTTCTTGATGGTGAGGTCGCCGTTCATGCGGTAGACGTCCTGGCCCACGAGACTCACGCCGGTGCTCGCGAAGGTCATCCGGGGGTACTGCGCCGCATCCAGGAAGTCGCGGCCGACCAGGTGCGCGTCGCGCTGCTCCACGCCGGTGTCGACGCTGGCGGTGTACATCACGATGTCGGCGCGCGAGCGAGCCGGGTTGCGGCCGTCGAAGTACAGGCGGCTCTCGTACTTCGGGAAGGCACCTCGCACCGTCGTCACCATCGCGTGCCGTACGGAGAAGCCGATCCTGCTGTGCGCGGGATCGATCATCCACTCCCCGGTCAGCGCGGACAGGGCGGCGTCGGGCAGGACCGCGGCACCCGAGGTCGCCGGCGCGGTGGGGAAGACGGGGCCCTCCTGCGTGTCCGGGGTGGGGGGAGCCATCGCGCGACGGAGAGAAGGGGGGCGGCCGAAGAGGTTCATGAGGCACGTAATTATGTCAGACCAGCCCGCGCCGCAAGACCTGGGCAGGAAACCCGCCCCTTCGGCAGGAGATCTTCACAGATCGACCCGGCCGTACGAGCGTCTCGGCCCGGCGTGGCCACTACGGCGGAACCCCGGCCCCCGCGGCTGCGGAACGGCGGCGGCAGACGCAGGCCGCCGGCATGGGGGAGGGGAGCGGTCGGTGTCAGGCCGCATCCGGACGACGGCGGACTTTCCGGACGGACCGGCGGGACGGCGTGTCATCAGGGTGATCGAGGCGCGGGTGATTAGGGTCTCGGAGTGCTGAATGAGCCGTTCGTAGTCGCGAGCACGCCGACGGGCGTCCATCATCCAGGCCGTGTACCGCCCGGCGGCGCCGCGGCCGGTCAGGCCACACCCGGAGGTCTCAGGACGGCCGATGGTCCTGATCGTGAGGTTCAGATGCCCGTTCGCCCGGATCACCAGCTCGCCCCCGTACGCGGAGTCGGCGCAGGCGAGAGCGGCATTGGCGAGGTACGTCAGGCGGACGCGGCAGAGGCCGCGCACCGCAGCGGCGGCGTGCGGGGCGGCGGCCGTGGTGAGCAGGACCATCAACGACGGGCGGCGCCGGTCGACCACGAGATGGCGTTCGCGGCCATCGACCTTCTTCCCTGGGTCGTGGCGACGGCGTTCTTCCCCGACCGGGGCCGCTTCGACTGACCGCGGCACCGGCGAAGACACCGTCGCGCCCCTGACCAGGAGCCTGCCGCCCGGAGCAGGCCGGCCACCTTCCAGCGATCTGTTTCGAACCGCAGCCCCGTTCCAGCGCGCGGCTTGCGTTGGAGTGTGCTCCAGGCCGTAGCGTCGCGCTCGCCGCAGAACGCGGGGCCGGTGATCGGCCGGTGCCCCGCACGGGATGCCGGGCGGTGGATTCTGCCGCTAGATGGATGAGGGGCAACGCGCGGCGTGGACAGTGAAAAGGCGCAGGAAGGGCTGGGATACGGCATGCAGGAACGAAGTCTGCGAGACCTCCGGGTATCGGCCATCGGCCTGGGATGCATGGGCATGTCCGCTTTCTACGGGTCGACGGATCGGGAGGAGGCGATCGCGACCATCCGCCACGCCCTCGATCTCGGGGTGAATTTTCTCGACACCGCGCAGATGTACGGGCCGCTCACCAACGAATCGCTGGTCGGCGAGGCGGTCCGGGGACATCGCGAGGAATATGTGATCGCGACGAAGTTCAACTACCGGATGGACAACGCCGTACCCGGCGACATCAGCACGGTCGGCCCGCAGGACGGCTCTGCCGAGCACGTCCGCAGCTCGGTCCACGGTTCCCTGGAACGTCTGGGAACGGACCACGTCGACCTCTACTACCAGCACCGCGTCGATCCGAACGTGCCCATCGAGGAGACGGTCGGCGCACTGGGCGAGCTGGTCGCCGAGGGCAAGGTGCGGTACATCGGGCTGAGCGAGGCGAGCGCCCAGACCATCCGGCGCGCCCACGCCGTGCACCCGATCACCGCGGTGCAGAGCGAGTACTCGCTGTGGTCGCGGGATGTGGAGGCCGAGGTGCTGCCCGCCTGCCGGGAGCTGGGCATCGGCTTCGTGGCGTACTCGCCGCTGGGGCGCGGCTTCCTCGCCGGGCGGTTCACTTCGCCGGAGGACTTGGACGCGAACGACTGGCGGCGCGAGAACCCGCGCTTCCAGGACGCCCACCTGGAAGCGAACCTGCGGCTGGCGGCGAAGGTGAAGGAGATCGCCGCGGAGAAGGACGTCACCCCGGCCCAGCTGGCGATCGCGTGGGTGCTGGCCCAGGGCGAGGACCTGGTCCCGATCCCGGGCACCAAGCGGCGCACCTATCTGGAGCAGAACGCCGCCGCGGCCGACATCGCGCTGACCGAGGAGGACCTGGCCCGCATCGACGCGGAGCTGCCCAAGGCGTCGGGTGAGCGGTACGACGAGGCGGGGATGCGGTCGGTCGATCGCTAGTGCCGCGGCAGGCAACGTTCGCCCCGTCGCGACGCCCGGCACGCCCTCTCGCCGCACCGGCCGGAAGCCCGAGTACATCCAGTACGAGG